>NZ_JBFRRH010000151.1:0-15682 GCF_041472995.1 Vibrio sp. 10N.261.46.A3
CTGGCGACTGAAATCCGCGTCTCTTTAACCGATATGAATCGCGACTATTACGACTCTTTTAATCTAACGGTTGCACAACACCCTTCTGAAACAGAACAGCGAATGATGGCTCGAATTATGGCTTTCTGTATCAATGCATCTCCTGAACTTGAGTTCACTAAAGGGTTGTCTAGCATTGAAGAACCGGATTTATGGCAGAAGTCGTTAGACGATCAAATCCTAGAATGGGTTGATGTAGGCGAACCTGATCCAGAGCCTGTTAAGAAGGCAACTCGCCTATCTAAATCAGTACGCGTATTCAGCTTCAACACTAAATCAAACGTTTGGTGGGAGCAGAACAAAGGTAAATTCGGTTACCTAAAAGCTCAGATCGTTCGTCTAGACAACGATGGTATTGAGCAGCTAGCAGCGATGACACAACGTACGATGGACCTTTCAGTAATGCTGTCGGGCAACTCAGCTTTCGTTAACAGCGATACTCAATCTGCAGAAGTTACGTGGGAAGAGCTACAGAGTAATGACTGAGCGTCCAACCCCGAATAGTTCGCAAACTGAAGCTAGCCTGCAAGAAGAAGCCAAGCAGCAAGCCAACGCGCAGCAAGAAATCAAAGCGAAACAACAAGCTAGAACCAAGCTTCACCAGTGTTTAAAGGAAGCAGGTTTAGATTCAGTAAAAGCGCTTTCAACAGGCTACAAGAAAGAGCTGTCGTCATTTATTGATGAAAACCACGCTTTGTTTAAACACGCTTGCGAGAACAAGCCAGACAACTCTGCACGTCAGACATTGCTTGGCCTGCTAACTAAAGTACATATCGATGCAAGCTATCGCTTTGAAAGCAATAAAGAAGCGAATGAGGCGATGCAAAATGTATTCGATAATACAGTAGGTACTGAACACAGCGACAAGTTTCAAAACTCTAACGCTCAACAATTAAAACTAGTCACGCACTTGTGGTTGTTCATTCAAGGACGACTAGGAATGGATTACAGCCTAGCCAATGATCATGCTGCTGTGGCCGCTACGCTACTGTCTCGCATATCGAGAAGCAGTGATGATGAGATTCGCGTAGAGTTCATGGCGAGTTTTTACGATGGCTTGAACATCTATCAAGCCGAGAACAAGCCATCAGGTATTGTTCACCACTTAAAGCGTCTGTTTAACCTTTCTTAAGCACTCCACCAGTGATCGATTCTAGTTACGCTCTATGTTTTTATAGAGCGTGCTTTTTCTGCTTGGCCGCAAGAGATTCCCTATTACGTTCGTTCCTCACTTTAGGGAATGACGAAAGTGAATGAGTCGCTCATTCTTCACTCTAGGGAAAAACGACATTCGTAGTCATTACAGGCGTAAAAAAGCCCCGCAGAAAGCGAGGCTTAGAATAATTTCAACGAACTTCAATTTACAGAGGATAAATCGCGTTCATCCAATAACGAAACGTATTAACGCAGGCCGTGTAAGAATTCGTGGCGCGTTGCTGGGTTTGATCTGAATATACCGCCCAGAGCTGTTGTTGTCGTTTCACTAGTTGCGTCCATAACACCGCGAGATTTAACGCAGTAGTGAACGGCATCCATAGTTACAGCAACGTCATCGGTTTCGAGTAGCGTTTGCAGTGCAACAAGGATCTGCTGCGTCATACGCTCTTGAACTTGTGGGCGCTGAGCAAAGAATCGAACAATACGATTAATCTTTGAAAGGCCGATGATTTTCCCACGCGGGATATAAGCGACCGCAGTCTTACCATCAATCGTCACTAAGTGGTGCTCACACGTACTGGTCACGGTAATGTCTTTTACTCGTACCATCTCACGAACACCCATCTTGTTTTCGATTACAGTAATTTTAGGGAAATTAGCGTAATCCAAACCAGAGAAAATTTCATCCACGTACATTTTAGCAATACGTTGCGGTGTTTCTTCCAGACTATCGTCCGTAAGATCAAGTTCAAGGAGAGTGAGAATCTCACGCATATGGTGTTCGATTCGTTCCTTTTTCTCTTCTCGGCTAACCTGGTTAGGACTCATTGGCGTCTCTAACCCGCGGCTTGCTAGCGCATCTTTAACCAACTTCGCTGATTCGCTAAGACCTGACATTGAACTTCCTCTTTTATTACCCCTTCTGGATGGCAAACAAGGATACTCGGAATTTTGAATAAATACACCCATATTTTAAGGGAGGTCATTATTTACGGGGCTTAAACTATGCTAAAGTGGCTGCAATTTCGTTGGCGAACCATCATGATTTGATAATTATTGAATCCCTATTGCCAACCACCAAATCAAAATAATAACGATCAAAGGATTTCAATTATGGGCTGTTGCGACGCTCCGGGCTTGATGCCAATTGAAGAAGCACTAGATAAGCTGCTATCACCAATTAAACCTATTCAAACGACCTTATCACTGCCATTGGCAGAAGCATTGGGTTACGTACTTGCTGAAGATATTCTATCCCCTATTTTCGTCCCTCCTTTTGATAACTCAGCAATGGACGGCTATGCACTGCGCTTAGCAGACCTAGAGAACGGTAAAGTACTGCCTTTAGCGGGCAAGTCCTTTGCAGGTCAACCATTTGAAGGTGAATGGCCAGCAAACACCTGTATTCGCATTATGACAGGCGCAAAGATCCCGGAAGGTTGTGACACCGTAATCATGCAAGAAAACACGGCTGAAACTGACGCTGGCATTGAGATTCAACAAGACGACATCAAGCTGAACAATAACATTCGCCCTACTGGTGATGATATCAAGCAAGGCGATATCGTTCTTAGCCGTGGCGAACGTTTAACGCCTCGTGACATTCCAATGATTGCTTCGCTCGGTGTGAGCCATGTAACTGTGGCACACAAACCCAAAGTCGCTTTCTTCTCTACTGGCGATGAGCTCAAGCCATTAGGGCAACCTCTTGAAGACGGTCAGATCTACGACAGCAACCGCTACGGCATTAAACCGCTGATTGAAGCATTTGGTTGTGAAGCGATTGACCTAGGCATCATCCCTGATTGCCCTGCAACGCTTAAAGAAACCTTCGAGAAAGCTCAAGAACTCGCAGATGTTGTTGTGACTTCTGGCGGTGTGAGTGTTGGTGAAGCGGATTACACCAAAGATATTTTGGAAGAACTCGGTCAAATTGGCTTTTGGAAGCTCGCTATCAAACCCGGAAAACCGTTCGCATTTGGTGAGTTGGATAACGCGTGGTTCTGTGGCTTACCGGGTAACCCAGTATCAGCAATGATGACTATGTATGTGTTAGTTCAACCTATGCTGGCTAAATTGGCTGGTCACACCGCATGGACAGCACCAGAATCGATTCCGGCTATCACTAAGTCCGCATTCAAAAAAGGCCCAGGCCGTACTGATTATCAACGCGGCATCTACTCGATTGAAAACGGTCAGTTTGTAGTAGAAACAACAGGTAACCAAAGCTCTGGCGCTTTCCGCTCAATGAGCTTAGCAAACTGCTTTGTGGTACTAGAGCGCGAACGTGGCCGTGTTGAAGTCGGTGAAACGGTTCAGATTCAACTGTTTAACTCGACGCTTTACTAACGAGGCTTGCTGATGGAAATACTGTCTGACGCAGAGATGCTTCGTTACAATCGCCAGATCATTCTCAAACAGTTTGATTTTGAAGGCCAAGAAGCGCTGAAACAGAGTTCAATCTTAGTGTTAGGTGCAGGTGGTTTAGGCTGTGCCTCTGCTCAATACCTTGCGACGGCGGGCATTGGTAAGCTAACACTGATCGACGATGATATTGTCGAGCTTTCAAATTTACAGCGACAAGTGCTTCATACCGATGCTGATATTGGTAAGAAGAAGGTCGATTCTGCCGCTGAGTCTTTGCAAGTATTGAATCTTCATCTGACGATTGAAACTGTTGATCACAGGCTTGATGACGAGGCACTTGGCAAGTTGATTGAAGCACACTCTCTTGTTCTTGATGCCAGTGACAACGTTGAAACGCGTAATCAGTTGAACCGTTTGTGTTACGCATCAAAAACGCCACTAGTATCAGGTGCTGCGATTCGCATGGAAGGTCAGATTAGCGTATTCACTTATCAAGATGAAAACGCACCTTGCTACCAGTGCTTGAGCGCTCTATTTGGTAATGCTGCTCTAAGCTGTGTCGAAGCCGGTGTGATGGCACCTGTTGTTGGCATGGTAGGCGCGGCTCAGGCTTTGGAAGCTATCAAGGTTATTGCCAAGTTTGGACAACCAAAGCAAGGCAAACTTTTGATTCTCGATGCCATGTCTCACAACTGGCGTGAAATGAATTTAATGAAGATGCCTAATTGTTCGGTGTGTGGATAGACTGAATCATATCCCCTCTTATCGAAAACCTAAGCCTTGACTAAAAATCAGGGCTTTTTTAGGTCTCAACATAAGCGTCTCAAATCGCTTTATCAATTTGAAATACTCTATGAGTGATTAGTTTCATTTGAATTCTCATTTTGAGAATATAATGAGAAACCTAACGCCTTAAAATATAAACCATAAAAATCAACAACTTAAAAATGGCACGTAACTTGTAAAAGTATCTAGACCTTCCATCACAAGGATGTAGATATGAGAATTACAACGTTAAGTTTGCTATTAAGCGCCCCCCTAGTCGCCAACGCAGCGCCATTCGATACCTGTCCAAGTAAGGCGTACCTCTTTCAATCCACCCCAGTGCAAGTTTGGGGAGTGAACCTAGTGACCGGCTCAACTACTCTGTTAGAAGACGATACGGGTATGAATGCCAATATCAATGGTGTCGGTTTTGATTTCCAGGATCGTTATATTTATGGCTATGACACCACCAACAAACGCTTAGTGCGTCTTGGCCAAGACTTCCAAGCAGAAGTTATCAACACCAGTGGCTTACCAACTGACCACACTTTCTATGTCGGCGACGTCTATGACCATGTGTATTACCTTTACCGCACAGGGAAAGGCTTATTCACCGTTGACCTCTCTCCTTTAGACTCTGATCCGAATGCGACCGTCACGGTCAACAAAATCGCTGGTAGTCCAGCAACTGTGAGGTTGACCGACTTTGCCTTCCACCCAAGTGATGGCTCTTTATATGGTATCGACAATAACTCGGGTGGCTTGTACCAATTCAACCCAACTACAGGCGCAGAAACCTACATAGGTGACACTGGAGAAACGGGGACATTCGGCGCAGGTTATTTCGATGTGAACGGCTACTACTACGTATCTCGAAATCAAGACGGTAAGATCTACCGTATCAACCTGTCCCCAGATAACGCTGCAAACATCGCTGCAGGTGTCGTTCCTGCTGTAGAGTTTGTATCGAATGGCCCTTCTTCAAATCAAAATGATGGTGCTCGTTGTGCGAATGCGCCTGTTGTGGATGAAGATTCCAACATCGACTTCGGTGACGCTCCAGATACTTACCTAACGTTATTAGCAAGTAACGGCCCTCGACATGAACTGGATGGCGTGACTTGGTTAGGTACAGATGCGCCCGACGCCGACCTTGACGGCTATGTAACTCCGCAATCGGATGAAAGTGTGGGTATTGATGATGAGTGGGCGAACGGTGGTATCGGTTTTGTGACCGCACTTGAAGCTGGTCTTGATTCAAAAGTGGTGATTGAAGCTTCAACAACCGGTTACCTTTCAGCTTGGATAGACTGGAACCAAGATGGCAGCTTCGATGGCGCCAACGAGCAAGTGTTTACCGATTACCTGTTAGACGCGGGTGAAAACGATCTGTTCCTTAATGTTGATATCAACGCACTATCCGGTACGACGTGGGCTCGATTTAGATTCAGTCAACAAACCAACCTAAGTTACTTTGGCGGTTCAACCTCTGGTGAGGTGGTCGATATTCAAGTCGATGTTCTTAACGATGGTGCCACCGCTCGTTACTTCCCAAGTGCTTCCGGTTACGCAACGCTCGCATACGAAGATAACTGGCCATATAAAGCCGACTACGACATGAACGATGCTGTTCTTATGTATCGCATTACCGAAATCCTTAAAGATGGAAAAGTCGTTAAGTCCACTATTGACGGCCGCCTTGCTGCTGTCGGAGCATCGTACAGAAATGGTTTTGCTGTTCGACTTCCTAACCTAGACCCGAGCTTGGTGAGTAATGGCAGCTCTTACATGAAACACAACGGTGTATTCACTGACCTTGACCTAGAAGATGGACGTAGCGAAGCAATCTTTGTTATCGCCAATGACCTGACAGAAAAAATCAGCACTGGCTGCACCTTCTACCGCACCAGTAATGGATGCAAAGAGGATGAGCAGTTCTCATTCCAAATTGGTATTACTTTAGCCAGCGACGGTGTGAGTACTGGCAGCTGGACCGATATGCCTTACGACCCGTTCATTTTCGCAACGCCTGGGTATTATCACGGGGAAAACCTACCTCTACATCCAGGACGCAGCTGGGAAGTTCACTTGCCGGACCAAGCTCCAACCGAAGCGTTTGATACCACTAACCTTTTTGAAGCTGGTTTAGGCGTTGATGACAGTAATCCATCAACAGGTAAATACTTCAAAACAGTAGAAAATCACCCTTGGGCTCTCATTGTGACTTCGGATGACGAATGGGAGTGGCCTCTAGAGTACGTAGATATTGTGACCGCTTACCCAGAGTTTAAAGAATACGCAGAATCCGGCGGTGAAACGAACCAGACATGGTACCAATCACCTGCAGACAACCAACGTTACGAACCATAAGGAGAGACGTTATGACTATTCACACTAAACAATATCGAGACAATCATTGCGTTGATTCAAGTCGCAATCTCTTTGAGGAAAAACGTATGTCTGTACAAAACACTTGGAACATGAAGAAGTCACTCGCCGTTATATTAGCAGCAGCGCCATTAGTATTAGCCGGTTGTGGGGGCGGCGGCGGCGGCGGTGGTGGCGGTAGCAGTGCATCGACTCCATCGCCATCTACACCCTCGGCACCTGCAACCCCGACGACTCCGGTAACAGCAACGCCGTCTCCCGCGACAAGTGCGGCAGCAGCGCAAAGCTATACGATGAGTGATTTGGTGGTACCTGACGGGTTTGACTACAACTCTGTTGAACAGTTTGATCTCGACATCGACATCAGCAGAATTTCGACAGACCGTTCTTTTGTGACCGTTTATAGCCGATTTAGTACAAGAGATGACTCAACCTTGAAGCCGGATTACTCCAGTAAGGTCATCGCAGGTCCATTAGATAATGGTGTGTTCGCCTCCAACTTTGCAGCGCCGGTAAACCATGAAGCACTCTTGATAGAGATTTGGTTTTACGATGGTCAACCTCCATTACAACAAGTGGTTTCTAGCGGCGACTCTCAGATTGTCTGGCAGTAAATCGTTTAACAGCAGGTAACTTGTCGTTAGTTAGGTCTATGACGAAACAGAGTCAAAATTGGTTATTTGTAAGTAAGAAGTGAGCAGAAATGCTCACTTTTTTGTTTTCGTCGAAGAGCGGTTAATTCAGCTTTCTTAGCGAGTAGCATTCACTTTACCACCAATCTCACTTATATTTTCAATATAACCTTCAAAGACTTACTCTCATGAAACAGTTAAAAATAGGTCTATTTATCTTAATGTGTGGCGTAGGCGTGTTAGTTGCCCTTGCCTATTTCCCGCTAACCTCTGAGACGGGGCAACGCATTCAAGCCAAAGTCATTTCGAACACGCTGACTCAATCCTTAGATGGACACAGGCGTTATCTCACGGTTCAGACAAAAGATAATGACGTATTTCGGGTCTCTATTGCTCCTACCACAGACTGCCCTATTGATTCTGTGGTCGCGCTTGATACATTAAACAATCAAATAACTGGACAAAGCAGTTATCAGTTCATCCACTGTCGAGCAGCTCAGTAGCTATCGATACAACAACGGTATTCGTAAAAGCAACTGTATTCGCAAAAGCAACAGTAATCGCTCTAACACTGTATTTGCTATAACAGCAAGAATCGCTAAAACAACAAGAATGGATATAACAATAATGAATCAGCCACTCATCTCACCAGAACAACTTCAACAACGTTTGCTAGCAGAAGACAATATCATCCTCTTCGACGCCAGTATCGAATTTCAAATTCCAAGCGAGTCAGAAAAAATCAAAGGACAAATGATTCCTGGTGCTATTCGTTTTGACTACGACAAAGACTTTTGTAACAAGCATACCCTGCTTCCTCACATGTTCCCGACCGAAAAACATTTCAACACTCGCGCAAAAGAAATTGGCATCAATCAAGACAGTACGATTGTGGTTTACGATAACTCAGGAACCTTCGCTTCTCCCCGTGCGTGGTGGATGTTGATGGCAATGGGACACAATGACGTATTCATCTTAGATGGCGGTTTGCCCGCTTGGATCGACGCCGGTTACGCGACAGATACTGGCTATCGCACCGAAGTAAAGGCGGGCAATTTTGAAGGCCATATTCAAGACAACTACTTTGTCAGTGCTCAGCAGATTGAAGGTTACTCAACTGACAAGAGCGCAAACATTGTAGATGCTCGTTCTCAAGCTCGATTCGATTCAGAAGTTCCTGAACCACGTGAAGGCTTGCGTAGTGGCCATATACCGAATTCGATTTGCCTACCGTTTGCCCAAGTACTCGATAACGGCAAGTTAAGGCCTCAAGAAGAGCTTGTTGATATCTTTTCAACGTTAGAATTAACGCCTTCTCAGCCTATGTTCTTTAGCTGTGGCTCTGGTGTAACAGCCTGCATCATATTATTAGCCGCTAAGCTCGCTGGCTATACTGGTGAAATGGGCGTTTACGATGGTTCATGGACGGAATGGGGTGCTAACGACATACTGCCTATTGCCGTGACTAAAAAGTAATTCAACTTCGCTTACTGCCACTGTTAGAATATACTGCGCATGCATAAAGAGCTTACTTATAATGATGGCCTCACGTCTCATGAAGTAAGCTTTTATGTCGCAGTTAACGCTATGTTCATTTGAGACCAAGACTCGATTCACGCCGTTTGATTTATAGCCGACATTAAGTTGCTAACGATAATTTGTGATTAATCATAAACTAATCGTTATCGGCGTTATGAATACTAATATTTCACTCAAGAATCTCTGCTCATAGTCGTTACACTATTTAATCATTGATGCTTTCACCATTTGTGTTTGTATCTTTCGTTGCATGAATCACACTGACAACCCAATAGTTTGTCATTTGCAGTCTGTTAAAAGTAGTAACCAACAAAAGGCATCTCATGGCTCTATTTAAGAAAAATATCTGGTCGCTGTACGCGTTTATCGTACTACTGACCCTGATACTTTTCGCCGCGTTGGGAATAACAAACTGGAAAGCGAACAGAGACGACTTCACAGAGCAGCAACACATTCAGGTTGAGCTTTTTTCTAGCTCCGTCAACTCGCTGCTGACCAGTCAAGAAGCCTTGTTAGAAGTGGTCGGCCATCAACTGGCTCAACAGTCTGATTTCACACGTACTGCGTCTATCCAGATTAGGCCAATTTTAGACAAGCTACTTGAGACTCACCCTGCGATTGCAGCGTTTGGCTTGTTGAATACCGACGGTGATTACCTATCGATCAGCTCAAATCTCGAGCTTGCGAATCAAAGGAACTTACTGCAATACGCGCCAACCAGAGGCTCCTTCCTAGAGGCCCTATCAAGCAGTAGCATGGTGCTTGGCCGTACCTATTTTCAAGAATCGTTGAATAGCTTGGTTATCCCGCTGAGAAAATCCATTTCAATCTATGGCAAGAAAACCGATGCAGTAATGACCGCAGGGCTACGATTAGACGCAACGATCGTATTTGAAAATAATGCTCACGCCGGAAGTTTCAATACACTAAGCCTGATCAGAAAAGACAGCTATCGCCAATTTTATTCGAGTGATATCGAATCTGAGAGTGCGTATTCCTCTCCGGTAGGCAAAGATGTCATACAGCGTATTGCAAGTATCTTTACCGCCCACTTCGGAATTAGCGTGCAAGAAGCGATGAATGGGCAAGAAACCTACTCTTTTGTCGTCGACGATGAACAATACCACTCTTTAATGAGCGCGAAATACATCCCAAACTACAAATTATGGGTGGTAGGACGTACCGACCTAACTCACGTCGATAGTATATTCATACAAGAATTCAGCATTCTTTTCGTTGCCTTTATTTTTCTTCAGTTTGGTTTCTACTTTTTGGTTAAGTCGATTGCCAAAAATGAACAACGCACTCGTAGCCAACTCATTTATCAGGCGAACCATGACCCTTTAACCTCTCTGCCAAACCGTTTGTACATGCGTAGAAACATTGGCAAATGGATTGACGATGAGTCAGAGCCATTTTCGCTATTATTTATCGATATCGATAACTTTAAATGCGTCAATGACACCCACGGGCATGACTTTGGAGACAAGGTTCTCAAACAGATCGCTTTGCGTTTGATGAGGTTCCGATCTCGCCTCAGCCTATTGGTACGTGAATCCAGTGATGAGTTTTTGTTCTTAACGCCCTTGTCGAATGAAGCTGAAATTAAACGACTCGCCAAGCGCATTATTGAAGTGCTTTCTCAACCTTATGAAGTTGAAAGCGCTCAGTTTTTGTTAGGTTGCAGCATCGGCGTAGCACGTTTCCCTGAACACGGAAAAGATCTGGATAGCCTGTTACGTTCTGCCGATATTTCGATGTACAAAGCGAAACAGCAGCAAAACTCGTACAGTATTTTCACAACGGAAATGCAAGACGCGCACCTCTACAAAATGAAAGTAGAACAAAGGCTACGCATCGCTATCGAGAAACAAACGCTGTTCATGGTTTTCCAACCACTGGTTCGCGCAAATGAGAGTATTCACGGTGTAGAAGCACTCGTTCGCTGGATTGATGACGAATTGGGTTTTGTTCCGCCAGATGTCTTTATACCGATAGCTGAGAACACAGGCTTAATGCAAAAGCTTGGTACTTTTATTATTGAGTCCAGCATTATGCAGATCGCCCACTTGCACCGAACAACAAAACAAAAGATCGGGCTGTCGATCAACATATCAGTGCGCCAGTTTTCTCATCAATCCTTCTCTGAGCACTTGTTCGCGACGCTAGAAAAGTATCAACTCTCTCCTAGCTGTTTAACGCTAGAAATTACGGAGAGCTTGTTCATTGAAGATGTGACTTTGGTGAAACCGACTTTTGAAGCCCTCAAAGAGAAGAATATAAAGATCTCTTTAGATGATTTCGGGACAGGCTATTCATCACTAAGCATGTTAAAAGCACTGCCTATCGATGAGCTTAAAATCGATAAGAGCTTTATCGAGAACATTGCTGTCGATCAGCAGTCACTCACAATGGTGCAAAACATCATCGCAATCGGTAAGAACTTCGGCATGGTGGTATTAGCAGAAGGCGTAGAATCAAACGAACACTTCGCAATTCTAAAGGCATGTGGATGTGACTTGATGCAAGGCTATTACTTCTCTCGCCCTATTCCTTATGATGAGTTATATGAGTATCTCACCCCTTCTCCAGAAACCATGGATAAAGAGCCAGAGCCTACAAGCTAACGATAAACAAAAGGGAGCCTAAATTGGCTCCCTTTTCTTTATACGCCGCTTAACATCGCGGTCAAAAAAATAAAAATACAGACAACGACAACAAAGCCCATTACGACTTAACTGTGATTACAACTCGTCGATTACAACCTGTTGCCTTGTTGTCTGCGACCTTACAAATTGGGGCATTTTCGCCGTACGCATACTCAACGATACGGCTTCCTTGATGAAGATCTTTCTTTAAGTAACTCGCCACTTGTCCGGCACGGCGAGATGACAGTGCCTTGTTGTAGCTTTTACTGCCCAAGCTATCTGCGTGACCTTCTATATAAATCTTAGACTTATCACCCACCAAGCTAAGGTACTGCCCTAATACTTGTTTATGGCTTTCATCTAATAGGTACACATTAGTTGGATAATTAAGCACCAAAGATTGCGTCGCTTTGTCATAGAAACACACATCATCTTGAGCTGCGATTTGAATGACTTCACTTTCTCTATTTATAACCTCATTTTGCGGTTTCTTATCAAGCTCTATCAGCTTTCCAGTCACTTGTGTCGTAACAATATGAGAAGACACCAACGTTTTCGAAGTGACGTATTCGCCGACATTGCCCAAACAGTTTGCATAGCCCAATGGAGACATTAGCATCGTAGATAAAATCACTAGGTATCTCATGTTAATCCTTTAGTTTTCCGGTTTCTTCATTAATCAAATTCAATATGTACTTGTATACATCTTCGCCATCTTTGGCGTGATAGATATTTTTCTTACCAAAGCAATCACCAAAGCCATCACTTTCTGCCACTTTATAGTTAATACCAATGACGCCCATGGTGACTTTGGTTTTCTCGGCTTCAGTTGGGACATTACTTTGGAAGCGATTTCGTTTCGCTGAAATGGTTGATCGCAGCTTTTTGCATAACCCCTGATCCACCAATTTCTGTAAATAAGTCTCGTCGTTGTCGCTACCATCGGATAACACAATAAACACTTGTTCAGGGTTAAGGTTGGTCGCCTTATTGGCTTCTTGTGCCGCAGCAATGATCCCGTTCCAAGAAGAGGTGCCTCCACCAGCTTTCAACTGATCGCTCATCAACTGAGCTCGAAAGTTGTCATAGTCTTCAGTTAGTGGAATATCATAAAACTTGTAGTCATCATCAAAATCATTGTTTCGCTTATAAAGTCTCTCTACTTCATATAGACTCATTCCATACGATGGTTTGATGATCTCATTATACAAGGTTGGTTTATCAAACATTCGTCTAACCGTTGTCGCAGGAGAATTCCGAGCGTAGTCATAAGCATATTTCTTTCGCCATGAACCACGATAACCATAAGCATTAAGTCTTACTATCTCATCAGATTGTTTAACATGGAGCGGGTTGTACCCGAGCAAAGCAACTCGGCTCTTTTCTTCCGTATTAAACTCTTCAATGTCATCGACGACTCGTTTAATGGTTTCTTTCACGACATCGAGTTTTATTTTGCCGCTCTTCCACGAGTAACTCATAGAACCACTAAAGTCACCGATGAAGTAGACATCAACAGGCTGGGGGAGATACTTTCGCGTAACTGCTCGCCCACTCACTGAAAACTCAGGCTTTAAGTTCATCTCTTCGTACGAGATCCAAGACGTATATTTGGCAGTCGCACTCACCACAAAGTCACTAAACGGAGCAAGTTCACCACTGGCTTGGACGCAGCCGTCTTTGTACTCACACTTACTGGTGTACACAGCAACATCAACATCATCTTTGTTATCAACAACGTATCTATCGACCAAATAGCGAGCATACTTTACGTTCTTTTCTTCATCCTCTTTAGGGCTCGCAATAAGTGCTAAACTGGCAACCTCTGCGGCTTCTAATAACCTTGTATGCGCCAGCATCTGTTGAGACATCTGCATCGAAAATGCCATGAAAATTACCATCATGGGCAATAGACCAACGAATAAAATACCTGCGACACCTTGGTTTTTCTTGATCGATTTCACCTTAAACCCTCGCAAATGAATAAGATGTACTCACAAGGCGAAAAACCTCTCCGTTAGCGATACCAATCAAATTAGTCGGGATTTCATAACAAAGGGAAACCTGATACATAGGTAACCTGCGGCCTCGTGATGTCAGGGGGAGTATTTCTATCGCTTTTTCTTTGGTTACATCACTCATGTCTGGAAAATCACATCCGTGTATGCTCCCTTTAGTCAGAGTTTTTTGAACCCTTCGGTAATTCACTTTACCTCCAGATAAAGCGGTTTCCTCAAGCCTTATCTCGTCGATACGCATCCCAAATTTAGTTTTGTCAAAGTTTGGAATCATTCGTTTCATCGAAGCAGAAGCAATCACAAACGCGTTGTGTTCTGTTTTCTGACAATCGCCCGCACAGATATCCATATTGGCATTAAACAATTGTTTTCGTTCAGCAAAGATCGTGGTCAATGAATAAGAAGCTCTGTCGAGTTGTCCTTTTTTATTGATGGCCAACATATGGTTTACTACGACGACAAAAATGCCTGATGCAAAGACCAATACCATCGCCAACTCAACTGCAAATGCACCTTTTTGTTTAGCTTGCACAACCCGCTCCCTGACCAATTTTGAAAGAGCATCTTTCATATTCTTGAATAGTGATAATTTCCCGCTTGATAGGCATGTCTGGGAACCATATGGAGACAATCGGATCGTAGGTGTATTCCAAAGCGTAAACAGCTAAAGCCATATCTTCCGGTTCATCTTTCTTATCTGGACACTTATCTGCAGAAGCATAAGTATCCGTGCATTTCAGAAAGCCTTCGTAATCTCGAAAATAGTTAACATGGATGATCACACTCCCCTCTTTGACTACGTTGCTCCACAAAGAGCCGCCCGCTTTGTCCAACTCGTCTTTGATCATTTGGCCGTAGTTAATGGAGTTATTACTGCTCGAGTCACCCGCTTTTTTAGTTCGCATCACTGCTGTCGTTAATGCGTGATCAGTCATGCTCATTGAGAAGGTTAAAATACAGATTTCAACCCATCCAAATACAATAGCCAAAAAGATCGGAATACCCATGGCGACTTCAACCGTCAATGATCCCTTTTGCTTTCGTTTAAACGATCTCATAGTCGAACGTACCTTTTCTTGGTGTAATCAACAACGAATGCTCCCTTTATATCGATGCTATCTAAGAATGCCTTAGCTTCGTCCAGATCATTGAAATCACCGATGCAATAGCGCTTCCACAACCCATGTGTATACGAATACACGGAGCCATAGTTGGTTTTTAGATAGTTCAGAAAGTCCGAAGGAATCGCCGTATACGTCGCTAAGACTTGCACTCGATAAATAGGTTTTGCATTGGGTTTCAACTTTCTTGGATCCAGAACAGAACCATCCACACTGTGTCTAGATGCTTGAAACTCTGCGGTCGTATCCAATTTACTGACTCGCGATGTTGGTGCTACAAAGCCCCCAGAATTAGCTTGAGCACTAACAAGCTGTTGTTCCATTTCTATCGTTGACTGTGTCATGGCCTTCTTCCCTTTGCTTTTAGATATTGACCTCATTAATGCAGATAACTGTTTATGAGCTTGCTCATCGCTATTCGAGTGTTTTAGAACTTCCAGAGCTATATCCGGTCGCTGAGATTTAACCGAAGATAGGATTAAGTTAGAACTCACTCTCTGGTCATTAGGGTTTGAAAGATAGAGATCATATAAAATGTCCGTCGCACCTAAATAATCAGACTGCATTATTTTGACAACAGCGATATTGTTACCAGCCTCTCTATCGGATGCACCTTGTTTTCGGCTTTCCTCAAAATGCTCAATTGCTTCAGCAAATCGTTTTTGCTGCGCCAGTATTTTTCCTGTTAAAAGTTGGTACTCATATTCTGCTCCACCTTCATCCCTATACTTGTCTAACTCTTCTAATGCGCGCTCAAAGTTCTTTTTCAGATAGTAAATTCGTGCACTCGTTAGAATATAATCCGGTTCATCAAGATCGCTTGGGCTGTATGTATTTCTATATAATTCTGCCGATTTAATATCTTTAAGGTCCAAATACAAATTAACGAGTTTGACTTTATATACAGGGTCGGATTGTATATTTGACTTATAAAACTCAACGAGCTTTTGTGAATCGCCCGATCCAATAAGCAATTGCTCTTTGGTATCAAGCTGACTGTCAACGGT
>NZ_JBFRRH010000152.1:0-504 GCF_041472995.1 Vibrio sp. 10N.261.46.A3
CCCAGTACCCTAGATTGTAAATTAGCCCCGAAGTAAATTATAGGTTTTACAGGTAAATACCTCCGGTATTCACCGCCAATATCTACGGAGATAGCGTTATTACCTTCAGGCATATTGATAGCACTACCTCCCAAGCTAACTTCATATGAGTTCAACCCATTTCTAATCCCCAAATATCCATAGCCCCCATACCCATCATTACCACTAACGTCATACTCATTACCAAGTGGACCTTTAATCAAATACTCTGGTTCATTAATGATATCAACCCCAATACCATAAAAACCTCCGTTATTTAGAGGTATTTCTTTGAACTTAAATCCAAAACCCGCTTGAGAGCAGCATGAGTAACACAGGGTGCAAAAAGCAACCAATAGCCTATAATTCATGTAATAACATCCCCGAACAGAACCCAATACTGACATAAATATTGACGTTAAATAAACGAACAGCGTGAATAAAAATGACGCTTAACCTATCAAAGTAGGTGTTCATTATTCCTAT
>NZ_JBFRRH010000153.1:0-3405 GCF_041472995.1 Vibrio sp. 10N.261.46.A3
TGCGATTTAAATCAAGAGTACTGTGAACTCGATTACCCCTGAGTAATTCGCCCCAGTTCTTATTTAACTGAGCCGTCTCAATGTCTAGGTGTTCTAATGTTTTATTGATTGCCTTGGGTGTGCCGCTTGAACCTGACGTAAACAAGGTCAAATGGATTTCAGCCAAATCAATGGTCGCAAGATTATCGATTAGAGGTTGTTTTGACGAGGTGTTTGAGTCCAACAAGTTTTGGATATTGCGAACGTCGCTCACTTCAACCATACCAATCGAGTCATCAACTAACAGGCAATCAAAATGTTCACTCAATTCCGCAAGTGCACAGGGCTGGTAGTTGCCCGGTAAGATGATGTGTTTTTGGCTGACGGCACATGCCAAAAAGGTCACCGAAAATAGGTAGCTGTCTTGGGTGCAAATCGCAACTCGTTGAAAAGGGGATGAAGATAAAAGGTGCACGAGTTGAGATAAGTCGGCGCTAAATGTTTGCCACGTAATCTCGCTATTGTCGTCAAAGCAGACAATCGATTCAGGGGCTCTTGTTTGACTGAGAAGTTCAGACAACGAGATGTAAGATACGGTTTGTGTCATAACAATTTAACTCTGACGAATGCGCTGTCTTACTACCCACTCTCCTGCAAAGAGTAACCCGGCGAACAAATAGCTGAGTAAGCCATTGTATAGGGTCCATATTTCAAGAGGTTGGAAGCAGGTGTAAAGGGCAATAGAGCCGTTGATAACAAAGAACAAACACCAAACTTTGGTGACTTTTCGTGTGTAATCAATGCCACTTTGCGGAAGTTCAGGCTCTTGGAGTCGAGCAAGACGCTCGATAATCGTTTGCGGTTGCCAAAGGCTTGAAGCGAACACAACCAACATACAAACGTTAACGATCACGGGGTAATAGGTTAACCAGCCATGTTGCTTGAAGGTTAATCCTAATGCCAACAGAACAATCCCGGCACTACCACTGATCCAAGCTAAGTGTTTTAGCTCTTTAATTTTAGCCTGACCGCCAGTGAATATACGGACAGCAAAGATAACGGCCAAGACGATACCAACGGTTTGTAGGCCAAACTTGTTGAGTCCAAAGTAAACCGCTATTGGATAAGTGAAAAGTATGATTGCCGACAGTAAAGTCAGCAGAGGACGCATTATGCGTCCTTCAATAGTTCAACCACAGACTCTACAACGTCATTAACGGTGCGTACTGCCTTGAACTCTTCAGGTTTGATCTTCTTACCTGTTACGTTCTGTAGGTGAACGACCAAATCAACCGCATCAATGCTGTCTAGGTCTAGGTCTAGATCAAGATAAAGGTGTGCTTCAGGCGTGATATCTTCAGCATCAAGCTCGAACAGCTCAATCAGCGCATCTTTAACCTGGTTGTATACTTCTTGTTGGTTAGCTTGTGTCATAAAGATCTGTCTAGTTGTTCGTTTGAGATGAGATGTAATTTGCTAGGTTTTCAACGGATGCAAAGTGCTGGCGAGTGTTTGAATCGTCGGCATCGATAACGATGCTGTACTTCTTCTTGATAGCAAGACCAAGCTCTAGCGCATCAATAGAGTCTAATCCAAGTCCATCACCAAATAGTGGAGCTTCCGTTTCAATCTCATCAATACTCATGTCTTCAAGGTTCAATGCGTCGATGATCAGTTGTTTCAGTTCGTTGTGTAATGTTTCCACTTTGGCCTACTTAATGCTTTATCTGAATGCTGCTTTAAGGGGGCGATTCTACATTATGCGATGTATTTTCGAAATGCTGATATCGCCAGTTGCTTTATTGATGAGCTAAATGCTTTCTTCGGAAGGGAAAATCGAGTGTGCAAGGTGATGATTAAGGCGCCTTGCTGCCGAAGTTAAGTTATTTGAATTCTCAATAAATGGTGCGACTTCTATTTTACCTTTCACCGCGATATGAAAAAAGGGTTTCGTCGCAGGAACTTGATACCATTTTTTCTCTTTCGTTAAGAATGTCGGAGAAACCGTAATATGAATCACGCGTAAATCGGTTTGTGTTCGCGTGGCTATTTGCGCCGCACCACGTTGTAATGATGGTTCAATTCCGGGCGTTGTGCGAGTTCCTTCGGGAAAAACCAGCAGCACATTGCCACGTGAGAAACGTTCTTCACAGCGCTCTAAAAGATCGTCAGGAGCTTGGTTTGGGATATAACCTGCGGCTTTGACAATCCTTTTCATAAAAGGGTTTTCCCAAATAGCGGCCTTAACGAGGCAATCACATTGAGGAAGTTGAGAAGCGATCAGCACATAGTCGATTAAGCTAGGGTGATTGGCGACGATGATGCAGTTACGATCTTCACGTAATAGATCCGCGCCATCAATTCGGTAATCAATCGCGCCGGTTAACTTCATGATTTGGCAAAAGGCGTTGAATGAGAAACGAATCAATCGCTGCGCTTTAAGCTCTCTTTTAATGGTATTGGGAGTCGTTAGCGCGATAGTGGGTAAGATTAAGAAGCTTAATACTAAGCCGCCTAGACCAAAGATGGTAAAGCACAGCCCTGTCGCGAATACTCGCCAATATTGGTCGACTTTGCTCATGACTGTGGGCCTGGCTCGGTGTTATTTACCCAAGACCAAGTTTGGTGCTTGCCAGCAATAGCCCACTTATTTGTACCCAATAAGATATGTTGGAGCGTTTGTAGCCCTTGTGGTAACTGGGAAGGTGCTTGGTTGGCTTCTACTGCTCTAGCAATAGAGTACTCACTGCCAGCGGTGAGCACGAAGCCCAGAGCGTAATCCGCATAGTGTTGTGTTTCGTATTCTTGGTAAAGCTCAGGCAAAGGCTGGTCGAAGTCAATGACGAGTACACGATGTGACGGATACTGATGAAGGTAAAGATAAGCTTCAATCAGAGCGTTATGGAAAGTATCTTGCCCTGCGGCGATTGAAGTCAGTGGAATCGGCGCTTTGGCGGCAATAGTGGTTAGACCGGCAGCGGTATTATGTACCGATTGTGAGAACGCCATCGGCGAGGCATCGTCACCTTCTAATATCGACTGAATCAAAGTGGCAGTTCGGTGCAGCTCACCATGTCGGCTAGCAAAGACAAGATAATCAATCGAGGTGTCTTTTAATAAGGTTAACGCGGTTTGGACGGCAAGTTTGCTTTGCACACTCATTCGACGGCGCATCATTGGAGGGATAGCTTTAAATTCAGTTGAGCCATCTTGTAGCCAATCTAAATTAGTGCTCCACGCTTGCCATTGGGTAACAGAATTGAGACCAGCCGAATTTGCAGACCATTTCTCAATATTAAACGACATTAATTGGGATTGATTTCACGGCTAGAGCATTTTAATTCCAGCGCTTAAAAGTACCGAGCGGTACTCATCATCAAGAGCCGCTATCTTCCTCTTTCTTACCATGCTGATATTTTTACTTGT
>NZ_JBFRRH010000154.1:0-374 GCF_041472995.1 Vibrio sp. 10N.261.46.A3
TTAAAGACTTTTAGAAAGTCCCACTCTCTTTGTGAGAGTTTTTCGGCTCCAATTGCCTGTAAAATCTTATCGACGCTACTTCTACTTGCCATGCTACAAACCTAATTTCTGTTAAGGATGCTAATACTAACAAAGTCTAAGTTATCCGTTATTGTGAATACGCAATTATTGGCTTTGTAACGAAGAACGGCTCCCAATCGGGAGCCGTTCTTGTGTCTGAATATGGGTGCAAATTAAGTGACGTTACATTACTTTTTCCCGCCAACATTGAGCGTAATCAACACCAATAATTCGATTCAAAAACCTATTATGATTATATCATCATAATATTTATGACTTGTAAGAGAGAATTGGATATACCGAATCAACTTGAA
>NZ_JBFRRH010000155.1:0-11482 GCF_041472995.1 Vibrio sp. 10N.261.46.A3
TAATTGCGGTGCGCAACTTTGTCAATGGTAAGCTGAATTCTGTTCTTCGATGTAGGTTACTTCAATCACTCACTGAGCTTTAGATTAAGCGTGTTGGTGTAAGCAAAACGGAGCTTGTGCTGTTTGGCTTTCAGCTTTTCGTAACCAGACTTTCTCGTGGAAGTAGTAAGCAACTGTATTTAAAGTTGGCTCTAGCAAAGCCATCACGCCGCCGATGAAAGCATCTCCAGTCAACAAGTAGACAACGGTAAAGGCAACACTAAAGTGGATGGTAGCAAAGCTTGCTGTTTTTAATTTGGTCATCCACTGACGAGCTTTAAGCGCTGGAACTTGAGCCCACGCCTTTTCATGAAAATAGAAGGCAACAGTATTCACAGAAGGCTCAATCATAGCGATTAAGCTACCAATTAAGATGTCGCCTGTTAGTACATAAGCGACACTAAATGCGATAGTAAAATGTAATGCAGCAAAGGTTAGTGTCTTTTTCATGATAATTACTCAATCGTTGTGTTGTTTCGATAGGTCTATTATTGAGAATTATTATCATTAAGTATAATGGGAAGTAGAGATTAATTTGATAGATGAAACCTATCAATCAGTGCGGCTAGAGTGAGAAGCATTGGAATATTGGAATCAGAGGCATAAAAAAAGGCTGGTCACCAAGACCAACCTTTCTATTTAGAGCGAGAAGTTCGAAGCCTTCTCGTTCACTCGGTTTTAAAGCGCAGCGATTGTCGCTTTTTGCTCTTCAAGCTTCACAAGAGTCTCTTGGTAGCCTTCAAGCTTTTCACGCTCTTTCGCGATAACGGCTTCTGGTGCTTTAGCAACGAAACCTTCGTTACCTAGCTTACCTTCGATACGCTTAATCTCGCCGTGAGTCTTAGCGACTTCTTTATCTAGACGAGCAAGCTCAGCATCTTTGTCGATAAGACCCGCCATTGGGATCATCAACTCAGATTTGCCAACCAGTTTAGTTGCACAAGCAGGAGTCTCTTCACCATCAGCTAGAACTTTAATATCGTCCAGTTTCGCTAGAGAAGTAAGAACGATCTTGTTTGCTTCGATACGAGCTGCATCTTTCTCATCAGCAACCTTGATCATTACTTCTAAGCCTTGGCTTGGTGCAATGTCGTATTCCGCACGTAGGTTACGGATAGCGGTGATGAAAGTCTTAACCCATTCGATGTCGTCAACGATCTCAGCATTGAAGTTAGCTTCATTAAACTGAGGAAGCGCTTGAGTCATGATTGTCTCGCCTTCAACGCCATCTACTAGCGGCTTAACGCTCTGCCAGATAGATTCCGTGATGTAAGGAAGAACAGGGTGAGCAAGACGCAGAGTCTTCTCAAGAACCGTGATAAGCGTGTAACGAGTTGCTTGTTGTTGAGCTTCAGTACCCTTCCAAAGAACAGGTTTAGTTAGCTCTAAGTACCAGTCACAGAATTGGTTCCAGATGAATTCGTAAAGCGTGTTTGCTGCCATGTCTAGACGGTAGTTGTCTAGGTGAGCGTTAAACTCTTTCGCTGCAACTTCAAACTGAGATTCAATCCACTTGTCTGCTAGAGAGAATTCCATGTTTGCACGGTCTTCTACAGACAGTGACATGCCACAGTCGTGCTCTTCTGTGTTCATCAGTACGTAACGGCTTGCGTTCCATAGCTTGTTACAGAAGTTACGGTAACCTTCAAGACGCTTCATGTCCCAGTTGATGTCACGGCCAGTTGAAGCCATAGCAGCAAGAGTGAAACGCAGCGCATCAGTACCGTAAGGTTCGATACCGTTTTCGAAAGTCTTACGCGTCGCTTTTTCGATCTTAGCAGCCAGTTTAGGTTGCATCATGTTGCCACAACGCTTTTCTACTAGCTCTTCAAGGCCGATGCCGTCAATCATGTCGATTGGGTCAAGTACGTTACCTTTCGACTTAGACATCTTATCGCCGTTTTCATCACGGATAAGACCCGTCATGTAAACGGTTTTGAAAGGTACTTGAGCCTTGCCATCTTCGTCTTTCACGAAGTGCATGGTCATCATGATCATACGAGCAACCCAGAAGAAGATAATATCAAAACCAGATACTAGTACTTCAGATGGGTGGAATGTTTTCAGTGCTTCAGTATCTTCAGGCCAGCCTTGTGTGCCGAACGTCCAAAGTGCAGAAGAGAACCAAGTATCCAGTACGTCGTCGTCTTGCTTAAGCACAACAACAGGCGCTAGGTTGTTCTTTTCACGAACTTCTTCTTCAGTGCGACCTACGTAAACTTTACCATCGTTGTCGTACCATGCTGGGATACGGTGGCCCCACCAAAGTTGACGAGAGATACACCAGTCTTGCACGTCACGCATCCACGCGAAGTACATGTTTTCGTACTGCTTAGGTACGAATTGGATTTGGCCATCTTCAACGGCTTTAACTGCAGGTTCTGCAAGAGGTGCTGTGCGCACGTACCATTGGTCAGTCAGCATTGGTTCGATAACCACGCCACCACGGTCGCCGTAAGGGACAGTTAGGTCGTGATCTTTGATCTCTTCAAGAAGACCAAGCTCATCGAATTCAGCAACGATAGCTTTACGTGCAGCAAAACGCTCCATGCCTTGGTACTTAGCGGGGATATCTGTTGAGTAAACATCGCTTTCTTCGCCATTCGTTGTGAAGACTTCAGCAGCATCACGGATATCAGCGTTGAACGTTAGGATGTTGATCATCGGTAGGTTGTTGCGTTTACCCACTTCGTAATCGTTAAAGTCATGAGCTGGAGTGATCTTCACACAACCCGTGCCTTTTTCCATGTCTGCGTGCTCATCGCCTACGATAGGGATAAGACGGTTTACAACAGGAAGTAGGATTTCTTTGCCGATAAGATCTTTGTAGCGAGGATCTTCTGGGTTAACAGCAACACCAGTATCGCCAAGCATGGTTTCAGGACGAGTAGTCGCAACAACGATGTAGTCTTTACCATCTGCGGTTTTAACACCGTTCGATAGCGGGTAGCGGAAGTGCCACATGAAACCTTTTTTGTCTTTGTTTTCAACTTCAAGATCCGAGATTGCAGTGTGCAGTTTAGGATCCCAGTTTACTAGACGCTTACCACGGTAGATTAGGTCTTCTTCGTATAGACGAACAAACACTTCTTGAGTCGCAGCCGATAGGCCGTCATCCATAGTGAATCGTTCACGATCCCAATCTACAGATGCACCAAGACGACGAAGTTGTTGAGTGATCGTGCCACCTGATTCGCCTTTCCATTCCCAGATCTTGTCGATGAAAGCTTCACGGCCGTAGTCGTGTTTTGTTTTACCTTCTTCAGCAGCAATCTTACGCTCAACAACCATTTGAGTTGCGATACCAGCGTGGTCAGTACCCACTTGCCAAAGCGTGTTTTTGCCTTTCATACGTTGAGCACGGATAAGCGTATCCATGATCGTATCTTGGAACGCGTGACCCATGTGTAGGCTGCCAGTGACGTTCGGTGGCGGGATCATGATGCTGTAAGCTTCTTTTGATGTGTCACCGTGTGGCTTAAAGTAGCCTTTCTCTTCCCAAGTCTTATACAGAGCTTGTTCGATTGATGTTGGGTTGTATGTCTTTTCCATAGTGCTCTTAAACGGATACTGTGAATGGTTAATCGTGGTCAAACTTCATAAGTGAAGCTTCTTGAATCTAAATCCAAAGATAGCTTTAACTATGAGGTTTGACTATGGATGTTGAATCTCGATAGTTTGTAGCTGATATCCAGCCTGACGGTAAATTTTATACCTTTCTCGAGCGAGTTGCTTAGCTTTTTCTTCGCAAGGGACGAAGTCTATCACCTGAGCAAAGGCGTTCGCAAAGGTTGTATGATTATCGGCCAGATTAATTACGAGCTGACGATTCCAATTATGTTTTACGCCTTGATAGCCAATTTCGATGTTGGTTGAATACTTCGGGCCTTCGCCAACCAAGTTGTGCGCAATAAACTCACTGGGCTCGACTTGCCAGAAAACTTCAGCAATACGCTCGGCATGCTCTTTGTCATTACAGTTGAGATAAAGTTTAGCGCCTTGTTTTGCAAAGTGCTGAGCAAGAAACAGCACATAGTGAGCAAAACCATCTTCGCTGGCTTGCGGGCTGTCTGAAGGCACAATGTAAAATGTAGCAGTCTGCATACTTAATACTCGAACTGAAAATCGTGGATATCAATGTTACTTGGTTAACAGGGTCTAACAAATAGCGCTTATTAAAAAAGGGCCCGTAGGCCCTTTTTATTATTTTGAAGATTGCTCTTCAGTCTCTTGGCCGCTGCGGTTCAATAAGAATTGGACTAGCATTGAGACAGGACGACCTGTCGAGCCTTTCGCTGCGCCTGACTTCCAAGCTGTACCAGCACTGTCGATGTGTGCCCAGTGGTACTTCTTAGTGAATTTAGACAGGAAGCAACCAGCAGTAATTGTGCCGCCAGGACGGCCACCGATGTTCGCCATATCAGCGAATGGGCTGTTTAGCTGCTCATGGTACTCGTCTGCCATAGGTAGACGCCATGCACGGTCACTTGCTTGCTCAGAAGCATTAACAAGTTCGTGAGAAAGTGGGTTGTGGTTCGATAGAACGCCACTGATGTGATGACCTAGAGCGATAACACATGCGCCAGTTAGGGTAGCAACATCGACAACACAATCTGGTTCAAAACGCTCAACGTAAGTTAGAGCATCACATAGAACCAAGCGACCTTCAGCATCAGTGTTTAGTACTTCAACCGTTTGGCCTGACATTGTCGTTAGGATATCACCTGGACGGTAAGCATTGCTGCCTGGCATGTTTTCACAACCTGCTAGGATACCAACCACGTTAATTGGCAGGTTCAGCTTAGCCAGTGCTTTCATTGTACCGAATACAGACGCCGCACCACACATGTCGTACTTCATCTCATCCATGCCTTCACCAGGCTTAAGCGAGATACCGCCTGAATCGAAAGTCAGACCTTTACCTACTAATACAATCGGCTTCGCATCTGGATCCGGAGCGCCTTTGTATTCCATGATAGACATCATAGATTCATTTTTAGAGCCACGGCCAACTGCTAGGTATGATGTCATACCCAGTTTTTCCATCTCTTCTTCGCCAATGATCTTAGTCTTCACTGTCTCGTAATCGTCGGCTAAACGACGAGCTTGAGAAGCAAGGTAAGCAGGGTTTGCGATGTTTGGTGGCATGTTGCCTAGATCTTTAGACGCTTTTACACCTGAAGCAATAGCAAGGCCGTGAGAGATTGCTTTCTCACCCAGGCTCAATTCGCGACGTGTTGGTACGTTGAATACCAATTTACGTAGTGGGCGACGAGTCTCTGGCTTGTTGCTCTTGAATTGGTCAAATGTGTAAAGACCATCTTTAGTCGCTTCTACCGCTTGGCGAACTTTCCAATAAGTGTCGCGACCTTTAACGTGAAGTTCTGTAAGGAAACATACTGCTTCCATAGAACCTGTTTCGTTTAGTGTGCTGATGGTTTTTTGGATAATTTCTTTGTATTGACGCTCGCCTAGCTCACGCTCTTTACCACAGCCTACCAGTAGAACACGTTCTGAAAGTACACCAGGTACTTGATGCAGTAGTAGCATCTGGCCAGGTTTACCCTCTAGATCACCGCGACGAAGCAGTGAACTAATGTAGCCATCGCTAATCTTATCTAATTGCTCGGCTACTGGAGAAAGGCGGCGCGGTTCGAATACACCGACAACGATACATGCGCTGCGCTGTTTCTCTGGGCTGCCACTTTTTACACTGAACTCCATGCGTACTCCTACATCCTGAAGACAAATCGAACTAAATGTTAGATAATGGGTTCTTACTTGTTGGATCCTATAATGGAACTAACCTTAAAGAAGAACGCTAACACTTAGCTAAAAATTTAAAAAAATAAAAGGTTCAACGGGAAATTATAGTGATTCAATCAAAAAAACAAGTTTTGTATAGGTAATTTGAGCGTGATTATTGTTAGATATTTGATCCGCGAGACAATCAAGAGCCAATTTGCGATCTTTTTTGTTCTCTTTCTCGTGTTTCTCAGCCAAAAATTCATCAGTGTTTTAGCGGACGCCTCTGATGGTGATATCCCTGCGAGTCTTATATTGTCGATTGTTGGCTTAAATATGCCAGCGATGGGCTTATTGATGCTTCCACTCAGTATCTATATTGGTATTTTGCTTACTTTTGGCCGCCTTTACGCTGAAAGTGAAATAGTGGTCATGAACGCCACCGGTATCGGTAATAAATTCCTGATCCAATCTGCGCTTTACCTCGCTTTAATTACGGCATCTGTTGCAGCCTTTAACTCATTTTGGTTATCTCCTTGGTCACAAGACAAAGTTGAACAAATGTATGAAGAAGTAGCCGCAGAGAACAGCGTTGATTTGCTACCAAAAGGTAAGTTTGAAGGTACGCCGGATGGTTCTTCTGTCGTGTTTATCGATGATATCGACGGTAATAAGTTAGAAAATGTGTTCGTTGCTCAAATGCGTCCGCGTGATTCTGTACTGCCAAGTGTGATGTTCTCGAAGTCGGGTGATGTAAAAGAGCTCAGTGATGGTCGCCAAGTGATCGTAATGTACGATGGCACTCGTCATGAAGGCATTCCGACTCGCCTTGACTACAGGGTGACGCACTTTGAAGAATACGAAGGCCTGATTGGTCAGCGTGAAGTTGAGAAGAAAGGTCGAGACTGGGAAGCGATTCCTACACTTGAACTGATTGGTAACTCGAACAATAGTGCGAAAGCAGAGTTGCAGTGGCGTATTTCTTTGGTACTTTGTATTCCATTGTTGACCATGCTTGTCGTGCCACTGTCTGCAGTTAACCCTCGACAAGGTCGGTTTGCGAAAATCGGCCCAGCAATACTGATTTATCTCACCTATTTCTTAGCAATCAGTGCAACCAAGTCTTCAATCGAAGAGGGGAGCATTCCTGCGGTAATCGGCATGTGGCCAATCAATGCGTTATTGTTATTTGTCGCGATTGGTGCAAACTTTATGGATAGCGTGCCAGTAAGGCGTTTGAAAGAAAAATTCAAGAATAAGAGGTTGGCTTAAGCCGTGTTTAAGATTCTCGATTTATATATAGGCAGAACCATCATCGCAACGACATCACTGGTATTGGTGACGTTTGTTGGTCTATCTGGGATCATCAAATATGTAGAACAGCTAAGAAAAGTTGGCCGTGGTACATACGATCTATTACAAGCGCTGTACTTTGTTTTACTGAGTATCCCTCGTGATATCGAAATGTTCTTTCCAATGGCAGCACTGCTTGGCGCATTGATTGGACTTGGTATGCTTGCTGCAAGCTCTGAGCTTGTCGTTATGCAGGCCGCTGGTTTCTCTAAGTTGGATATCGGCCTATCGGTACTTAAAACGGCTATTCCACTGATGATCGTTGTGACACTGCTTGGTCAGTGGGGTGCACCGCAAGCGCAGAAAATGGCTCGTGATTTAAGAACCATCTCGATTGCTGGTGGTAATATTATTTCGACGCAAAGTGGAGTTTGGGCTCGTGATGCCAATGACTTCATCTTCATTGTCAAAATCGATGACCAGAAGCTATATGGCATGAACATGTGGCGCTTTGATGAAAACAAGGCACTTAAGACAGCTATTTACTCTGACGAAGTTGATTACGTTGGAGACAACGTGTGGACGATGAAGGACGTAGAGATCACGTCTTTTGATAATGAGCTTCAAATTACCAAAGAAAGTTTACCGACTTACTCTTGGGAAACGTCATTAGCTCCGGATAAGCTCGCTATCGTAACGGTTAAGCCAGAAGAGCTATCGTTAAGTGGGTTGTATGATTATGTTTCTTACCTGAAGGCGTCAGAGCAAGACGCATCACGCTATGAATTGGCGCTGTGGAGAAAGATAACTCAGCCAATTTCGATCGCGGTTATGATGTTGATGGCACTGTCGTTTATCTTTGGTCCTTTGCGTAGCGTGACCATGGGTGCGAGGATTCTGTCAGGTGTTATTGCCGGCTTTACCTTCTATATATCCAGTGAGTTCTTTGGCCCGGTGAGTTTGGTTTATCAAATACCGCCCGCCTTTGGCGCAATAGCCCCGAGCGTGGTGTTCCTTGGAATTGCCATCATGCTCTTGAGGCGGAAACTGTAAATAGAAAAAAGGAAGGCATAACGCCTTCCTTTTTTGATCTTGATTGGAGCTAACTTAAATAACATTATCGTGCTTGTGGTAACACAACGACTTCAGTCTTTGCCCAGATATCGTGAAAGCCACGTTTTTCAGGATCGAATGGAACACATAGGTTTGCCAGTCCAAAACCTGAAGTACCTAAACGAATCAGCGCCTGAGTTGTTGTGATAGCCGAGCCATCTTTGTTTTGAACGCGCAGCTTCCAAGCTCTCATGCCGAGAGTCTGACCAGCTCTAGTCCAGAAGAACACGAAGAAATATACCCAAACGGCCACTAAGTAAAAGGTGTATGCAGGGCTCCAAATCGGATGGTTGGTTAAGAAGTCACTAACATCGGCATATCCGCTGTGGTTAAAAATGCCGAGAGCCATGAGTGCGTGCAGTAGAGCGACAATGACGCCAGCCGCCAACATTTCAATAGCGATTACGATCAGAGCGTCGTAGAACAAGGCACCAAATCGGCGCATGACTCCTGCTGGTGGCAGAGTGTTTGTTGATGTCATGTGTTATTACTTCTTTAAAAATTGAGGCGTCAGAATATAGTTTAAGGCTTAGCCTGAAAAGAGACATGACGCACAGCTTATGACTTAGTGGCGAAATTATCGGCAAACACACATGAATTCAAGTTTTTATACTTGCCACATCAGTTCGCATACGTATAATGCCAAACATCGAAAGGGCAATGCCCCAAGATAATGCCGGTATGGTGAAATTGGTATACACGACGGATTCAAAATCCGTTGCCTTCGGGCGTGGCGGTTCAAGTCCGCCTACCGGTACCAAACATAGAAAGGTCGCTTTTATAGCGACCTTTCGTCGTTTTAGGCGTTTATGAATTTGAAGTCCAGCGTGTCGGCTTGGATGCAAGCCCAGTCAAGTCGCCTACCGGTACCATATTTAGATAAAGCCCTGAACAGAAATGGTCGGGGCTTTGTTGTATCTAGGGTATAGGAAGCATTGCCTTCGCGGTGGCGGCAGGAATGCCTGTCCAATCATTCCGCCTAACTGGTACCAAACATAGAAAGGTCGCTTTTATAGCGACCTTTCGTCGTTTTGGACGTATGTGAATTTGAAATCCATCGTGTCGCTGCAGTTGCCCTTCAATCAGATAGATCTTGATGTTTCATTCCTAAATCCCATAATTTCACTTCGCTATTCGATCTGATAATGAATTAATTATCTTAAATCATGATGTTACCTATCATTCTCTCTTCAATTGTCTATGTTTAAAGGACTAACAGAGGAGAGAGATATGCTGACAGTAACCCCTTACTTATTTTTTGATGGTCGTTGTAGTGAAGCTTTGGATTTTTATCACAAGTGCTTTGGTGGTGTGGTTTTATCTAAGCAGCTTTTTAGTGATGCACCACAGGTAATAGAGGGAGCTCAACCCGATTGGGTTATGCATGCTGAGTTCGAAGCGTTTGGTATGAAGCTGATGATGTCTGATGGTGTTAAGGCAAAAGAACTCGAAGGCAACAATCTTGCTCTCTCTCTTGTAACTGAAGATACCGCGACTCAAGAGCAGATCTTTGAAAAGCTTAAGAAGGGAGGGCGGATAATGACTCCACTCGCAGATACGTTTTGGGGAGCTCGATTTGGCAAAGTAGAAGACAAGTTTGGTATACGTTGGATGGTGCACTGTGATTCTTTAAGTTGAGCCTGTGAAATTGGATAGTGAAATTGCTGCTTGGTTTTATTAGAATTATAGATAGAGATTATTGATCAATATTATATATAAAAATGGGCAGCATAAAGATAACCGTAGATCGCATTCAGCCCGGTCTGCATATACGACTCCCCCTAAAATGGAATGAACACCCATTTTTATTCAACAGCTTTAAAATCAAAGATGACGCTCAAGTAAAAGTAATTCGACATCTTGGGATTAAGCACGTCTATATAAACCTGAGTCAAAGTGATACCTCACCTTTACCTGTTAATCATGTAGGTGAACAAGAAGTCGATATTGATTCACAGGTAAGCCTTGAAACGGAAAGAATGTGGAAAGATAAGCATGAGCGTATCGAAACCCTTAGCTCTTACCGCCGTAAGGTGAGTCATTGCGAAAGAGAGTTTGAACGCTCGCTTGCTCGTATGCGCTCTGTGATGACCAAGATCCGTAACAGACCTTTAGATGCGGTGGGGGAGGTTAAGGCTCTTGTTGATGATATCGTTGAGACCCTAGTGAGCGATGATAACGTCACCTTGCATCTTATGAATGCTAAAGCGGATTTCGAAGACCTTTACTTTCATACACTGAACGTTTCGGTTGTTGCATTGATGATAGGTAAAGCTAAAGGCTATGATACACAGCAATTGAAAGCTCTCTCTTTCGCGGCAATGTTCCATGATATAGGCAAGATCAAAATACCAGCTGCGATATTAAGAAAGCAGAGTGCACTAACGGTGCCCGAAGAGAACTACCTGAAGCTTCATACTAAATACGGTGCAGATATTGTATCGGCAATTGATGACTTTCCTGAAAGTGCTAAAAAGGTGATCGCTCAACATCATGAGATGAATGATGGTTCTGGTTATCCCGAGGGCTTAAAAGAACATGAGATTGATGAGTTTGCCAAGATAGTCGCTGTGGCTAATGCATTTGATAACCTTTGCCATGGTAAAACACAATCTCAGCAAATGATCCCGTATTTGGCACTGTCTCACCTATATAAGAGCTGCAAGCATCTATATAGCCAAGATAACTTGGGGCTATTAGTTAAGTTCATGGGAGTCTACCCACCAGGAACTGTAGTGCAGCTCTCAAATGATTCGATTGGGATTGTGATATCCGTTAACGCTAAACATATGCTTTATCCAAATGTACTTATCTATGATCCTAGCGTACCAAGAACCCAAGCCCCGATCATTGACCTCTTTATTAAAGAGATCAAAATCGTAAATGCCGTTCATCCAAGCAAATTACCTGAACAAGTTCGCGAGTATCTAAACCCTAGGGCTCGTTTATCTTACTTTTTTGATAGTGGAGAGTAGTTATCCACAGGTTGTTGTGGGTAATTTGTTCGAAACTTGGGGTGAAAGTGGTATAAATAAGCCCTTGGTTGAAATGTCTTCGCTTAACCTCTTTTTTCAATAAAAAACGCATTTATTGCTTGCCAATATGAGCGGCATCTCTATAATGCCGCCTCACTGACACGGCAGACGCCACAAGGCTTCAGCGAGAAATGTTAGTAAGGCAACTAGCTTTAAGCGATGATTCGCTTCTACTTTTAGAAAGTAGGAATTAATTCCAAATAAGTGTTTGACACTGAGAATTAAATCGCTAGAATGGCCGCCTCTTCCGAAGTGAT
>NZ_JBFRRH010000156.1:0-5747 GCF_041472995.1 Vibrio sp. 10N.261.46.A3
TCAAGTTGATTCGGTATAGAACAACCACATGACAACCACTGCCACGGTTGCAAGCAGGGTGATTGCTTTTGCATAGATGATCGCCTCTAGGCCGAAATCAAACATGTTCATCCTTTCTTACCGAGCTCGATTTTTCTAATGACTTTCGGCTTTCTCGCACTGCGCGTTTGTAGCTCCGAAAATCGACATTATTGAACGCTTTTACCATCATCTCGAAATTCCAGAACCCACGATAAATTGTTGTGCCATCATCATTTAATTCGCAATACCCAGAATGGAAGTATGCTTTAGAATCAATGGTTTGATAAAACTGAAGCATGAAAGGTTGCTCGATAATAGTGAAGCCAATCTTATAGCCTATTTGGTGTAACACACTCATCAGCTCTTTTTGAGCAAGGTAGAGGAAATAGAGCTTTTGTTGGGTATTGCCACTGACTGTCAGACGCAACACTTCACATAGGGCATTTTGATCGGACAATTGTAACTGGAATTGTTGGTCAAATTCTGGGAGAGAGTAACATTTTGACAGTGTAGGCGGTGTGAAAAGTTGTAACCTTGCGAGTTCATCGTAGCCGTAATTGGGTAAACAGTATTGCCATTGCTCATTGCTGAATGGCGGTGCGTAACTTAGCCAAGTGTCATTCTTAGACCAGTCTTGAATCAGCGTAGAGGAAACCAGTGTCGGAAAGCCTTCATCGACTGGATGTTTGAGCAGAATAAAATGCTTACCTGCCTGAGAAAGGTGTAATAAAGGCAGCATCTCAAACCATTTCTCACCCTTGATGAACACCTCAAGATTGCTTAAAGCAATGGCATCGCTGATTGGCATTCCTTGTGGGTGACTCGGTGTTTGTACCAAAAGTGGCTCATGTTCTATCTGTTCGATGATCGCACCGTAATAAGCACTGTCGTTGATAGGGAGGTCGACATGAGAAATGGAGCTTGGATTTAATGGAGATTTTGCTTTGATCGCAGCAATTTCACACTCACACCAGAAATCTAGCCAATGCATATAGCACTGCCCTACGGCCTGCTCTAGAAGAGAAATCTCTGCAGATAGTGTATTTGGATAGCGCAGAATCAGATCGCGGTAGTCCATCACCTCAAACAATACAGAGTAGCTTTTGTTTTGATGCTCTGGGAAAAGCAATTCTAACTGGCTTCTACGATATTCAGTCACGTTTTGAAAAAGCTCAGTGCGCTGTTGTGGCTGATAAGTGCTGATGACGAGCTCTATCAGCGCTCGCTGTTTTATTTCGATAGACAGACTGCTAGCCAACAGTGAGCCTAAAGACGACGTTAATTTCATGTTTAACCTAGCCTAGGTTTATATAATTATTTTTATTTGATCTGCACTATCTATAGGACACTGATTTTAGGTATGTGTTTGAAGTTACGTTACTTTGAGAGAGCCAATCGTAACTTTACTTGTGTCTATGGTGTGAGAAGTAAGTTGCATAATCGGGCGAGATTTTACTACTTGCACTCACCCTTAACAATAAAGATTTGCCATATTTGAATAAATTCACAGATGAATAAAATACATTATTATCAACAACTTGTAGGGCTGGATCACAGTTTTAAAATCAGACATGATTAAGCCGAGCATAAACTTTTGGATTTATAAAATAATTTCAAATATCTATTTTTTGAACCAATATCATAATCCACATCAAGATGAGCTCATCTTATCAATCGTGGCGGGAACGTTTTTGGTGTTAAATATGTAATTAACTGATTGATTGTATCTTTCTTATATTCGCTTATTCCTTCGCTACCCATTTTAATGATTTAAATATCAGGTGGATAAACGCAGGGCTCCAGTGCTCGGTTTGTTTTCCTGACAATCTCCTGTGTTTATAGACCAGTTACACCATAATCTCTGATGAAGTGATGACATTCGAGGTTTAAGCTTGCCTGCATATGAAACATTATTGCGAGTAATCCCTCGTTAGCGATTGAGGTAGAGAGAATTTATGAAGAAAGTACGATTAACATCATTACTTGGAATAGCAACCTTGTTTAGTGTCGTGGCGTTAGCTGGGTGTAGTCAGAAATCAGAGGTACCAACTCAGCCGCAAGAGAATGCGAACCCTATCTGCAGCACTAAAAACCTGACGGGTGGTTGGTCGCAAAGTGAGATTACACCAGAAGCTAAGCAAGCTTTAAACGCAGTTCTTGGCCAAATGAATACTTCAGCTGAGCTCAAGCAGATCTTGAGTGTTCGAACTCAGGTTGTCGCGGGTTTGAATTACGCTATTGAGTTTGAAATGGATAATGGTGAAGTGTGGAACACCATCGTTTACCGTTCTCTACAAGGTGACATCGAAATGACGCAACCTGCACAGAAAGGTCTTCTGTGCTCATAATCTAGATGTGCTTGTATCTTGTGGGATAGGCTGATAGCAAATAAAAATGGCTCCGTATTGGGAGCCATTTTTGTTTCTAAGAAGATTGATTTATTGAACGATTTCAGTCGGCCAGCTCGGGCTCAGCTAATTCCTGAACACAAGCTCTGCTGATGTCTTCATCAATGTAGGCCATACCGAGTTTATTGAGGTAGTCCATGCGATCTGCAGTGCGAAGCTCGATGTCGGGGCCTGCAATGTTGTTGGCTTGATAAATTTCAGTGAGGTGAGACATGAATTGCTCGCCCACACTCATCATCAATAGACTCATTGCGCCTACGTCCGGTCTTACTTTAGCACGTTGCTTTTCCGATAGGTTTACCGCTAACACGATAGGCTGTTCTTCACCTTCGAAGCGAACACCTCGCTCACGAACGGTTTGTTGAGCCCAGTAATACGCCAGTTCTTTACTCTGAGTGAGAAACACTGGCTCAACCGATTCGGTATAGTTGTTGCCGATGGTTGCCATGGTTTTTGAAGCTGCTTCGTTGAGCGCTTTGTCACCTGAGCGTTTTAGGCCTTGGCCTTGAATAGGAGCCAATAAAGCTGAAGATGTGCCGTGATACCAAGTATCACCCGTCGCGAAACCATTCTCTGATAACAGTGTTTTTGCATCTTGTAGGTGTGTAGGTATTGAAGTCATAGGCACTCTCAACAAATAAGAATCTCAAAAAATAACAATGTGGTTAGCTTAAACAGAAGTTGTTAGGTTAACCGTGGTGTGGAACACAAATCTGAGGCTTTGAGATAAAGCTGGCAGTACTAGCTTTATCTCAAAGCCTTCCCCCGGATCTTACCTAAGTAAGAGAGAAGGGCGGGGGAGGCTTTAGCGTTAACGATTAATCAAGAGCGTTAGCGACTAATCAAAGTGTTAGCGATTAATCAAATTGGTTCGATGTATTCGCTTCACCCGCTGCTTTTAGTGCGTTCTCACCAGCAAAGTACTCTTTGTGGTCATCACCCATGTCTGAACCAGACATGTTTTGGTGTTTAACACATGCGATGCCTTGGCGGATTTCTTTACGTTGAACATTCGCAACATAACCCAACATGCCTTGGTCGCCGAAGTACTCTTTCGCAAGGTTGTCAGTAGACAGCGCTGCAGTGTGGTAAGTCGGTAGCGTAATCAAGTGGTGGAAAATACCCGCTTCACGAGATGCGTCTGCTTGGAATGTACGGATCTTCTCGTCAGCGCTTGCAGACAGTTCAGTCTCATCGTATTCCGCACTCATTAGGCTTGCACGGTCGTAAGCTGAAACATCTTTACCTTCTGCTACCATCGCATCGTAAGCTTGCTGACGGAAGTTTAGCGTCCAGTTGAATGATGGAGAGTTGTTGTAAACTAGTTTCGCATTAGGGTGTACTTCACGTACGCCGTCCATCATCTCTTTGATTTGACCGATGTGTGGCTTCTCAGTCTCGATCCAAAGTAGGTCAGCCCCCGCGTTGATTGCTTCGATACAGTCAAATACACAACGATCTTCACCAGTACCTTGGCGGAATTGGTATAGGCCTGAAGGTAGACGCTTAGGTCGAACTAGCTTGCCGTCACGGTTGAAGCAAACATCGCCTTCAGCCATATCAGCAACATCAATCTCTTCAACATCTAGGTAAGAGTTGTAGATGTCACCTTGGTCGCCCGGCTCTTTCACTACCGCGATTTCTTTTGTTAGGCCAGCACCTTGTGAATCGGTACGAGCAACAATGATGCCGTTGTCGATGCCTAGCTCAAGGAAAGCGTAACGAAGCGCACGAAGTTTTGCGTGGAAGTCAGCGTGTGGAACTGTAACTTTGCCGTCTTGGTGACCACATTGCTTCTCATCGGCTACTTGGTTTTCGATTTGTAGACAACAAGCACCCGCTTCAATCATCTGCTTAGCCATTAGGTAAGTCGCTTCTGCGTTACCAAAACCAGCATCGATATCGGCAATGATTGGCACTACGTGTGTCACGTGGTTGTCGATTTTGTCTTGGATACGATCTTGTAGGTTCACATCGCCCGCTTCACGTGCAGCGTCTAGCTCACGGAATAAACCACCCAGTTCACGTGCATCGGCTTGGCGTAGGAAGGTGTATAGCTCTTCTACTAGGCCAGCAACGGATGTTTTCTCATGCATAGATTGGTCTGGAAGTGGACCAAAGTCTGAGCGAAGTGCAGCAACCATCCAACCAGAAAGGTATAGGTAACGACGGTCAGTCTTGCCATCAAAGTGCTTCTTAATAGAAATCAGCTTTTGTTGGCCGATGAAACCATGCCAGCAACCCAGAGACTGAGTGTATTGAGAGCTGTCTTCGTCGTAAGCCGCCATGTCTGCACGCATGATATCTGCCGTGTATTGCGCAATATCCAGACCTGTTTTGAATTTGTTTTGAGCTCGCATACGAGCAGCAGATTCAGGGTTAATTGCATCCCATGGAGCACCAGCAGCGCTTTTTGCAACTTCAATCATTTCGATATCTTGTGTAATTTGCGACATAACTATTCCTTAGTTTCACGTGGACATGTTGGCCAATTTGGCGAGGTCATTTGATTTGGATTAAATCTAACCATGGACAAATAATAATCATGTATGTGATAATTTTGTTAATTTATAGTTATTATATTCGGTATTTTTCTTATGAATATTGCTCGTATAGACCTTAATTTACTTGTGTATTTAGACATGTTGCTACGTGAGAGAAACGTTACACGAGCAGCAAATCAATTGGGTATTACTCAGCCAGCGATGAGTAATGGCCTTCGCCGATTACGTGATCTGTTTGAAGACCCGCTATTAGTAAGAACAAGTGAAGGGATGATACCGACCGAACGCGCGCACAAGTTGCAGCCACTGATTCGAAACATCTTGGCGAATGTAGAGAAGACACTGCAACCGACCACAGAGTTTAATGCAGAAGACAGTGAACGCGTGTTTCGTATCATGGCGAGTGACTATGCAGAGTCGACAATTATTCAACCTCTTCTGAAAAGGTTAAGTGAGATCGCACCGAAAATACGACTGGATATCATGACGCCAAGTGACGTGAGTTATCAGGATGTAGAGCAAGGTACCGTTGATATAATTATCAACCGATTTGACGATATTCCTCAGTCGTTTCACCAGATGAGCCTTTGGCACGACGGGTTTTCTTGTCTATTTAGTTGTGACAACCCGATAGCCGACAACTTCGATATTTTGTCTTATTTAAAGGCACAACATATTTGGGTAAGTAAGACGGGTATGGGAACAGGAGTGGGAATAAACCCAAGCGAAGCACAAAAGCTTGGTTGGATAGATGAGGCATTAATGCGCATTGGTAAAACCCGTAACATCACGGTGTTTACGCGACACTATTTGT
>NZ_JBFRRH010000157.1:0-181 GCF_041472995.1 Vibrio sp. 10N.261.46.A3
GGACGAACGTGATAGGTAATATCCTAAAACACGTCACAACAGAAAACCAATTCGTTATCACTCTCCCCAATCGTCACTTCCTTTAGTGAAGAACCAACGTCATTGAAAATCCACCTCTAGGCGCGTAACACTAGCAAAGCAATACACCATCACTTCCCCAATCGTCATTCCCTAAAGTGAG
>NZ_JBFRRH010000157.1:966-1147 GCF_041472995.1 Vibrio sp. 10N.261.46.A3
GGACGAACGTGATAGGTAATCTCCTAAAACACGTAACAACAGCGAACTAATTCGTTATCACTCTCTCCAATCGTCACTTCCTTTAATGAGGAACCAACGTCATTGAGAATCCTCCCCAAGGTGCGCAATACGAACAAAGCAATGCACCATCACTTTCTACACCCGTCATTCCCTACAGTGA
>NZ_JBFRRH010000157.1:1904-5785 GCF_041472995.1 Vibrio sp. 10N.261.46.A3
ACGAACGTGATAGGGAATCTGCTTATTGAGAACGTAAGCCCTAGCCACATTCAAACTCCGACCTTATACTCATGTAAAACAATTAATTGGAAAGATCATGAGCTTCGAACTTCACCCGCAACTTGCGAAAGACACCACACTTATCGGCGAATTTCCACTGAGCTTGGCTCTGCTGCACAAAGATAACGCAGTGCCTTGGGTTATCTTGGTACCAAAACGTACCAACCTAAAAGAGTTGCACCACTTACCAATGAAAGAGCAACAGCAGTTCCTACATGAATCTCAGGCGGTAAGCCAAGCACTAGAAGCCACGTTCCAACCAGACAAATTGAACCTTGGAGCATTGGGTAACATGGTGCCACAACTGCACATTCACCATATTGCACGCTTCAAAGACGACATTGCTTGGCCTGGCCCAATATGGGGCAATACCAAAGGTGAACAGCGCAATGAAGAAGATCAAACCGCTATCCTGACTCGAATTCAAAACGTTCTGTCACTGAGCTCTATCTTCAAGAAAGCGTAATTCGAGCTCATCTCATTGAGCTTAAAAGCAATACACTTCAGAAAAGACACATAACAAAAAGCCGCTCATCTTAGATAAGCGGCTTTGTCATTTTCTAATCTCGCCTTTTTCAACGAGAGTCTGAAGATCTGAACTACATCATCACGTTAAGCGACAAACCATCTTGCTTGCTGATGGTGTAGCGAATACGCGTTGTATGACCATGCTTATTCGTATCGACCAAACGAGAAACTTTCCCTTTCTTGACCCACACACTCAGCATCGCATCGACGCCATCTTCACTCATGCCAAACTTTGCAGCGAGCTCTTTGCGGGCCGCAACGCCGTGGCTATCAATGTATTGATGAAGTTCAGTTAAAATCATACTACTTGCACCTCTAGTGCTTTCTGCTTACTGCCCACTTTCTTGAAGACGCGATACGTCACCACAAAACCACCAGCAATCGCCACCATCCATACTGCACTTGTCACTGGGTGTGCAGCAAAGTTTGCCGCTTGGTAGTAGAAAGTTGCACCAAAGTAACCAAGAGCCATCGTCCAAACCGCGATGAAGCGTGCAAACGTCTGACCAAATTCACGAACATAAGCACCCATTGCGGCAACACAAGGCGTGTAAAGCAGGATAAGAATCAAGTAAGCGAACGCCGCATGACCAGATACAAACTTGTCTTTCAAGTTACCAAAGATAGAGGTATCGACTTCTTGGTCAGCTGCTACAGAATTAGAATCAGACAAGTCGCCAACTTCAATACCTAATGGATCTGAGTAGCTCAAACCAGCTAGGTTTTCAGGGATAGTCATTACCGCTTCTTGCAAGCTTGCTGCTAAGTCAAACTCAGCCGCTTCTTCATCAGAAGGCGTTGTGTATAGGCTATTTAATGTACCTACAACAGCTTCTTTAGCGAAAATACCCGTGATGATACCAACCGTTGCAGGCCAGTTCTCTTCAGTGATACCAATCGGTTGGAATACAGGCGTTACAATTTGAGCCGCTTTAGACAGTACTGAGTTTTCGCTGTCTTCGTTACCAAAGCTACCGTCCATACCTAGAGAGTTTAGGAAGCTAAGAATAGCCACAACCATCACGATTGTTTTACCTGCACCAAGTACGAAACGCTTCAGCTTCTGCCAAGTTTTCAGCATTACGTTTTGCACTGTCGGCAATTCGTAATCTGGCATTTCCATCACTAAGCTATCGCTGCTACCTGGGTAGATCGTGTTTTTAAGGAACAGACCCGTAAATACAGAAGCAACAATACCCATGATGTACAGAGCGAATACTACGTTTTGTCCAGCGCCTGGGAAGAACGCCGCTGCGAACAGTGCGTATACCGGTAAACGAGCACCACATGACATAAACGGCGCCATTGATGCTGCCAATTTACGTTCGCGCTCTTGGTCAAGAGTACGAGTTGCCATGATTGAAGGCACGTTACAACCAAAGCCCAGTACAAGTGGGACAAATGCTTTACCCGGTAAACCAATCTTCTGCATCACTTTATCAAGTACGAATGCAGCACGAGCCATATAGCCTGAGCTTTCTAGTACCGCTAAGAATAGGTAAAGCGCTGCGATAACAGGAATAAAGGTCGCAACCGTTTGAATACCACCGCCAATACCATCAGCAAGTACAGTAACTAACCAAACTGGTAAATGGCCATCTAATAAGTGGTGTCCACCATCAACTAATATTGCCCCAACACCAATATCGAAGAAGTCGATAAACGCACTGCCGATATTGATAGAGAACATGAACATTAGGTACATGATGACGAAGAAGAAAGGAATACCGACCCATTTGTTCAAAATGAATTGGTCTGCTTTCTCTGTAAAGTTACGGCTTAGTTTACCTTCGCTGCGACGAACACGTTTACAAAGGTCATGTAAGAAAGTGTATTTAGCGTCAGCAACAGCAAGGTCAATATCGAAATCGGCACCAAGACGCACGCTATCAATTTGAGTGCGAGTTTGTGGAGCCAGTCCATTCAATACCAAGTAATCATTTTCTAAAGCACGAATCGCGAGCGCTCGGTGAGATACGTCAGCATCATCAAATTGTGACTCAACAGAAGGGATAAGAGCCTCTAACGCGGCATCGTAATCAATAGAGATAGGGTCAAGGCTCACACCTTGAACAAGCAATTTATGCAGACGCTCTTTAAAGCGAACCACTTGACCTTTATCGTTTGCAGACAAGCTTAGAACTGGGCAACCTAACTCTTTCTCTAGTGCTTTAAGGTTAATCACCTGACGTTCGCGCTTTAATACATCCATTTTGTTCAACACAACGATCATTGGGCGACCCAACTCACGTAGCTGTAATGTCATATATAAGCTTCGTTCTAGACAGCTAGCGTCGACAACATTAATGATCACATCTGCTGGGTGAGTTAAAACAGCGCGAGACGCGATAGACTCATCGATGCTGTTCGCATCATTACCACTGTCTAGCGCGTAGATACCCGGTAAATCCGTTAGTTGAAACTGATCACCTGCATGCGAGTATAAACCCGTCTTCTTTTCAACAGTGACACCAACCCAGTTACCAACGTGCTGCTTAGCACCAGTCAGTGCGTTGAACAGTGTTGTTTTACCACTATTCGGGTTACCAACGGTAAGAACTTGATAATCCATTTAGATAACCTCGATTTGTTCTGCAATGCTTTCACGAATGGCGATAGAAACACCTCTCACTTCAACTTGAAGCGGATCACCCATAGGTGCACGGCGGATAAGCGTCACCTCGGTTTTTGGCAACATACCCATGACCATAAGTTTCTTCCTTACGTCTGGTGTTAAACCTGTTAGTGCAACAATAGAAGCCGCCTTTCCTTGCTCTAGTTGTGAGAGTTTCATAAGTACCCAATTCGTGACTGATAATGAGAAAGATTGTTATTAACGCTATGATACACATACATGCCCACAATTCTATTGTGTGAAATCAATGTTTTCGAAAATACATACTCGTAAATTTCGTTAAAAACGTTTACGTCAAAAACGTTACTTTCAACAACTAGTGAGAACTACCTAACTAGTACACCCCCTCCCCATCAACAACAAACTATTAATTATCAAACACTTAAAACATTGTCGGTTTTATCATAGGCATCTGTCGTTAATTTTATAAGTAAAATAAGTGCCTAGACGTATAGTTACTCCATCGAAGAGAAACTACTTCTCTTTAATTTTATTCCAGACGTGATATGGCTTTGCTATATCACTCCGGCAGCAAGCGAAGGTGTCATTGGCACCCGTGGTATAGTCCCCCCGGCTATGCCACGATATTTTTTTTCTTCCCTATGTTTTATCCCAACAACCTTTTTAAACTCCCCATTTATCTCGTATCTCGTATCTC
>NZ_JBFRRH010000158.1:0-15861 GCF_041472995.1 Vibrio sp. 10N.261.46.A3
ATATGATCAAGAGACAGGCTATTAAGTCATGCAAGCAGCGTCTATTTTTGCGGAAAACAAACAGGTAATTAATAATCGATATATATTGGCCAATAACAGGAATATAAACAAAGATGTTCATAGGTAAAATTCGTTTGATCATTATGTTGAATAACCCTAGTTGCTTGCCATCCATATCAACAATCGCAATTTCCATTACATTTTTACCGATCGTTTGTCCCTTCTTTTGCAATAAGTAGCCATTACACAAGAGGAATACCACCCAGCCATAAACAAACATCATGATTTGTTCATTTAACTCTATGCCTCCATTAGAAACGGCTCGATCGAACAAATCGGTATATAGAACAACCGGAATCATAGCAGCTGCATAAATGAGGCCATCGATAACAAACGCCCAAAAGCGAGACCATCGAGATGCGAGCACAATTTCGGGTGTATTTTCTACTACTTCAGACATGTCCTTTCCTAAGGTGATATTGATTATGAACGTCGAGAAATCGATTTTTGATAGCGTTAGGTTGATGTACTGATAGACAAATCTTGAAATTAATTCGAAAGAAAACACTTTGCTTTCAATAGATAAGTCACGCTTTATAAAATCGATAAAAACATAACACAGGCAAATGCCAAAACTAATACACCATGCAATATATGTGAGCTTAGTTGCTTAAATTTTGACTATGAAACGCAATAAGATAGGTTGAAGGGAATTTAAGAAGGTAAATTTCCAGAGGTAATGATTTTTGACTTAACGATTTGTATTAGTAAGGCTTTTGTCAATTGGGCAATTAGAGGTGAGGGGCACTGATGCTATTTCAAAGCCAACACATGCTGGATAAAAGCCGACTTCTTTGCACGGTACTTTTCTTGAGACCAACCTTCACAAGACATTTTGAGGGTGTTGTATTGCTGAACTAATGCCGGATTCGCACGTAGCTTGTCACGAAACCTTAGAAAGCATTCGAACTCAGAACCGTTGGCGACCACTTGCAACGCCACATCATCAGCGGATGTAGACTCCAACATACACAGTTCGGGTGTTCTTAAGGTATCGAGTTTCTCATTGAAGCCGAGTGTTGTGAGTCGCTCTATAGCATCCTCAAGCTCACTAAGCTCACTAAGCTCAACACCAACGAAGATATCCAAATCGCCCTTAGACACGGCAAAAGGAATAGAAGAGGCGCCTACGTGCTCAACTCTCGCATTAGGGATTAGCGTTTTGATGTCACGTTCGTATCGGACAAACAGCTCGTTGCAAGCCGCTTGGTATTGTTCCGCGGGGTAAAATTTCATATATCCTTACTCGAATCACAAACTAATGAACACACCAATTGCTAACAGAAGCAACACGATGCTAATAGCTCCGATATAAGAGATTCTGGTTCGCTCTTTTTCAGTTGGAATCAATGGGGGGAAGCGCCCTAATGTGAATACTTTACAGACTATCCAGCCAGCTCCGTAACCAATGAACTCAATCAAGATCGACTGAAACAGATACCTAAAGAATGAGCTCAATACCCTAAAATACGCGACTATTAAGTCTTCCATTTTTTGTCCTAACTAAAGTCAATTTGGACTAAAAATGCCATGGGTAGAGATTCATATAAAGAACCTTATACAGGACTGCGCACGCAATGAATCAGTTTAAACGTAAGTACTTACTATCGACATGCAATGATTCACAGAGTCTTCTTTCTCACCAACAGGCGCAACATAGTGAATTGCAGCTTCGGCATACGCTTGGTCTGCGAGTTTACTGATAACCCATGCAGCTAAGTATTTGGATGACAAGCATCCACCCGCTGTAGCAATGTTACCTTCCGCATAAAACGGCTGGTCTAACACGGTCACACCGGATTCAATTACCCATGGCTTCGTTGTTAAATCAGTACAGGCTGGAACTTGATTCAGTAACCCCAATACCGACATCAATAAAGTCCCTGAGCATTGACCACCAATCAATTGTGTTTGTGGGTTAAGGTTTAACCTTGAGAGTAATTTATCATCTTGGGCAATATCGCGGGTCAACAAACCACTACCAAACAACACGGCATCAGCAGTATTGGCAAATTCCAAAGGTTGCTGGGATTGAATTGTGACTCCATTCATTGAAGTCACTGATTCTGTAGGGCTAGTAATCTGCACATTCCAGCCAAACTCTTTCATTCGGTTCAAAATACCCGATGCGATGAAAGAATCTAGCTCGTTGAATCCATCAAAAGTTAGTACAGCAATATCCATGTTATTCCTATTCCTTTTCATAACGAATTCTAGCGAGAGAGGTGCCAATTGCAGCTCTTGAAATCAAAGTTATAGCCTACTTTACGCGAACCCTTTCATACCACTGGTCAAATTGATCTATAACTCTATTGTGATAAAAGGTTTTATTGATACTTTTTGGGTTATCAGGGTCTAACCTTCGCACTTTACAGTACCTTTCTCCCTCGCCTTTAAGAGTTCTCATTTGATCATGGAATACTCTATTTTGTTTAAAGTTTGTATATCGGTCTTTAAGTATGTCTAGTAGTTCATTGTAATCATGAGGATAGTTTTTAAGTGCATCCTCTTCAGAAAGGATAATCTCAGGAGCCTCAGGATCATTAGTTAAGCGAACTTGTAATGCTTCATCATTAGTTGTTTTGACTAATTTGGTATGGAGCTTTAGTGAAATAGCGTAATTAGCATCTTTATCGTGTTCATGGTTTTTTTCAATATATTTAAGGTACTTTAAGAGATTGGCTTTTACCTCGTTATCAATGCTAAAGCTAGTAACGTCTGACAGGTGAAAGAATGAAACTGGCATTAGGTAAAAATTATATCTACTAAAATCGTAGTTGAACCAATTCATGGTCAGAGTCATAAAGTTCTTGAGAGATGCAGTACCTATTTCTTGGATACTCGTACTAAGTTCCAGGTCTCCACATACGAAATGAACTGAATCATCTCTGATGTTCATTAGCAGCCTTATGTTGTCACCTACAACTTGAGGAACTGAACCATTAGAAAGTAATCGGTTTAACGCCGCACCTAAAGAAATCGTCTTAGGGTTACCACTTGGAGAGAGAACTATGTCACCTTTATTGAAAATATGAATTGCTTGAGGTGAGTCTCCTCCCTCTTTAACAAGTTTAGATTTAAGTAATAACTCCCAAGCATTTGTCATTAAAATAGAAAAGGTCTCTTCACGGTGCTCAAAGTTAGGTTTGTTGTATATTTCAATAGCCGAAATACAAGCGGAAATAGATTTTTCCAGCATAATCTGATGTAAGAACTTTTCTATGTCATCCTTTTGGCTTTGATGCTGTCGGAAAGTAGTTTGATTGAACGTTGCGATCAGTTCGGTAACTTTAAAGTTTGATCCACACGGTTCCAATAAGGAAACCCACTTCTTCCTCAAGTATGTTTTTACAGTAGACACACTCCAACCGGTTTGTTCCGCCAACTCTTCTAGCGAAAAGTCATAGCCACCTTTATAACTTTTCAAAAAGAAGTTATATGCTTTATCAACTTGAAGCCATTTCTTTTGAGACATACTAATTCCCTACTGTTCAGTTCTCATCGCCAAACAATCGTGACGCTCAATGAACCATCACAAAGCAAACATAAAAATACAGTAGACAGTTAACACCACAGTATTAACTGTCACGCATCTGAATACTAGGCTTCAGTCTCGCCTTTTAAGTCCTTTAAAGACTGCAGGTTTTCATTAATTTTGAAGATAACTATCATCAATTCACACCAAATTCTCGCACCTATAGCGCCGCCTAATATCGTAAACGCACCAAGAATAAACTTCTCAAATGTTACGCCTCCATATCCTCCAAACATGGTTGCTAGTCCTGAAACTACAGCGATTAGCAACAACAACCAATATAGGCCAGTAACTAACTTAGGAGTTAACATTGAGTCGAACGAAAAAACTGATTTCATTACTATATTTCCTTATTTTTTATGAAATTTATACTTGGGTATCTAACTAGTTCTTTGTGAATTTTCGAAATCAAAAGCTTTGAATTTCAACAAGCTTTCCTTTCAGAACATACACATACCAAACATACAGCCTAGATTTCATGACCAACAACAATTTATATGCAACTAAATGTGTCATGTGACGCAAATATCGAACTCACTTCGGTGGATTCATAAAACTATTAAGGATGCATACTAATAAAGTTTCTAATATGCCTTTGTCCAAAAACAAAAAGCCCCGGTTATAGGAACCGGGGAAACAGGGTGGGATGAGTTTGGCGCGTGCCCGTAAACCAAACTCTCCCCAAGCCTTACCTAAGACTCATGCTCTTAGGTAAAGGATTCACATCATTATTGAAGCGTAGCGCCTTGTTCTACCCAAGTGCCGATCAGTGCGCGTTCTTCGTCGGTCATTTGAGTCATGTTGCCGAGCGGCATCACCTTGGTTGTTACGGTTTGGGCAACAATCCTTGGGACGTTGGCTTTAATCTCTTCTGGGGTATCAAACATCACACCACCTGGCGCAGCAGCAAAAGCGGCGTGGCTCGGGGTTGATGAGTGACACACAGAACAGCGCTCTTGAATGACTTTGTTGATGGTTTCAAAGCTGACGCCTGCGCTAGCAGTTTGCATTGCGTGGTCTGCAGGTGCAGCTTGGGAACTAGTCGTTGAAGCGGTGTCGTTTGCAGCAAGCTCTTCTGTCACTGATTCAGTCGCGCTTACTTGCACCTCTTGAACCACTGGTGCTTGCACTACCGGGGTCATCTGTTTTTTCGCGTAAGGTGAGGTAACAAACGCGAGAGTAATCATACCCAATGCCGCTACTGGCACTGTCCATGCGAACTTCTGACTGCCATGACGGGTATTGAAGTAGTGACGTACCAATATACTGAAGATTGCCAGGCCAGCAAGGATCAACCAGTTGTATTCCGAGCCGTAAGTGCTTGGGAAGTGGTTACTGATCATGATGAACAGCACTGGCAGTGTCATGTAGTTATTGTGACGAGAGCGCAGTAGACCTTTCGCAGGTAGTGCCGGATCCGGTTCGCGTTTCTCTTCAATCGCTTTCACCAAGTTACGCTGCGCAGGCATGATAACGCGGAATACGTTACCCACCATGATGGTACCGATAATGGCACCCACGTGGATATAAGCACCACGGCCACTGAACACTTGGGTTAGGCCATAGGTCGCAGCAACGAGCAGCACAAACAGCACAACGCCAAGCAACACCGGGGTTTTTCCTAATGGCGAGTCACACAGTAAGTCGTAGATAAACCAACCAGCAACGAATGAACCAATACCAATCGCGATTGCCGTTGTTGAATCAAGGCCAGAGCCCGGTGCAATCAGGTAGATTTCTGCGTTGAGGTAATAAACGACACCCAGTAGACACACGCCTGTGATCCATGTGAAGTAAGCTTCCCACTTGAACCAGTGTAGGTGCTCTGGCATTTCTGGTGGCGCAAGTTTGTACTTCTCTAGGTGATAAATACCACCGCCGTGAATCGCCCATAAGTCGCCTGAAAGGCCAGTTTTAGGGTTAACTCGGTTAAGGTTGTTCTCTAACCAAACAAAGTAAAATGATGCGCCTATCCACGCAACACCAACAATCATGTGAATCCAGCGAATCGCTAAATTCAACCACTCTGTAATATGCGGATCCATAATAAACTCCTGTATCACAACGCTTTAGCTAAGCGTTGCTCTTCCTTGTTGTCTTCCGTTGGCATATCTTCCAAATGCAATGCCACCAGGTCGTTCTCAAAATAAACTTCATCACAGTTATGTCCTTCTCCACCTCTATCGACGATCAAGAACTGGTCTTGATCCGTGAGTGCAAGAACCGGGTGATGCCACACCCCTTTGTGATAGTTCACTCCTTGACGGCCGTTGCTTAAGAAAGCTCGGCAATTGGCTAACGATGGGTTACCGCCTTTTGGGGCAACAACAATTAAATAGGGTTGACCAAGTAATGGAATGAATGCCTGAGAGCCAAGTGGATGACGCTCTAGCATTTTGATGGTCAGTGGGTAGCTCAACGGCGTAGCTTGGAAGATGCTGATGATCGCTTCTCCGCCTTGGTCTTGCACGTCCGTTGTCGCTAGCTTGTGGTAGCGACGTGTTGAGCCACTGTTGATCATGAAGAAATCACTATTATCAGACTCGATAACATCACCAAACTCAGTAAAAGCTTGCTTAGTTAACGGTTCGATAGTTAAACGACGTATTCCATTACTCATACTGATTTCCTTACCTATTTCGCTTTCATACCAAATAGACGCAAACGGCTAATACCACCATCTGGGAATATGTTTGCACGTACGTGGGTAATCGCACCAAGGTCGTTTACCTCAGAAATGAATTCGTGAATCTCGTGCGCTTGCAGCTTTTGAGCAGGCAGTAGTTCACGCCAGAATAGGCTTTGTGTTTCCACTTGATCGTCGGTACCACCTTTCACGTAAGCCGCTTGAATTGAGCAGCTGTCTGGGTAATTACCTTTAAAGTGCGCCGTATCCACAACGATACGTTCGATATTACCTGGGTGACCTAATGCCACGATTACCCAATCATTACCCGGCGTACGACGACGCGCTGTTTCCCAGCCATCACCCATGTTTTCACCGCGGCCTGGGCCTAAGATGTTGGCTTTATTACCGTAGTGCTCATCACTACATGCCAGTGCACGGCCACCGTGCTCAACGGCTGCTAGATCCACCTGTTGATGAGAGTCTATTGCGTCCCAGTCAACGCTTGGTCGGCCGTAAACACGAAGGCGTGCAACACCACCGTCTGGATAGATGTTCAAACGTAGGTGCGTAAATACTTGGTCGCTTTCGATGTCTTCAAAATGATGATGATCACCCTGTAGTGCCATTGAAGGCAGAATTTCTTGCCACTCTGTTGAGTCTGTTGGCTCACCCTGTGGTGAATAGCATGCGTCGATTGATGCCGAAGGTGGGAAGTTACCTGTGAAGAATGAGGTATCAATATCAACGCCAGCAATGGTGCCAGCTAGACCAAGGCGAACGACACAGTAGTCGTAACCTTCGCCGCGTTTACGTCTGCTTTCCCAGCCGTCCATCCACTTGCCGTTATCGTCGTATAAGTCGTCTTTCCACTCTGGTGCTGCGTGGCTGAGGAGACGGCTTTTATCGGCGAAAAAATCGTCTGTTGCGAAGATAGCTTCTGCGCCGAGTTTTTCGTCTGCAAGGTTTATGTACTGTTCAAATTTATGGGTCATGTCCGTGTAATCCTATGAAATTAATCAAGTAATAATAAAATGAGAACTTAGTGGCTTATCTTTTTACAAATCAAATCTTTAGCACACTAAGACTGGGCTGAGATAGCTGTTAACTCCGTTAACTTACATATCCCAGAGACGAAACATCGCGATCTTATTGATCTCTTGAATCGCCGTAGCAAACTCAGTTTCACTATCATTTCCTAATCGCATCTCGAACGACTCAAGAATTTGGTAACGATTGGCTCCCTTCACCGCCATGATAAAAGGGAAATTGAAGCGACTTTTGTAGCTGTTGTTATAAGAAGTGAATTTTTCAAATTCTTCGGCGCTGCATTGGTCAATGCCCGCCCCCGCTTGTTCTTTGGTCGACGACTCGGTGAGTTCGCCGTTTACTGCTGCTCTGCCCGCTAAATCTGGGTGAGCGTTGATCAAAGCCAACTGTTTGCCTTGGTCTGCACTTAACAAGGTCGATGCCATTTTCAGATGAAGGTTCTCGATATGGTCATCTTCGGCATTCAAACCTTGGTCATATACCGCCTCAGCAACCCATGGGCTGTGCTCGTAAACATCAGCAAAGTGCGCGACAAAAGTGTCACGGTTCATGGTTGTTGGTTGGCAAGATCGAAATTCAGTCACGTTAAGCCTCCTTGCTGTTCGTTCTAATTTTGTTGTCCGTTGTATGGATGATGTTTGTGCCAATGGTTGGCAATATCGATTCGACGACATAGCCACACGCTGTCATGCTGTTTTACGTAATCTAAGAAGCGTCTCAATGCAGCAATACGACCGGGACGACCAATAAGACGACAATGCAGTCCTACCGACATCATTTTCGGTGCGGTTTCGCCTTCCATATAAAGGGTGTCAAAAGTGTCTTTTAAATATTGGAAGAACTGCTCACCCGAGTTGAATCCTTGCGCCGTTGAAAAACGCATGTCGTTCACATCGAGTGTGTAAGGGATCACTAGTTGAGGATGACCGGTTTCGGTATGCCAATAAGGCAGGTCATCATCATAAGCATCGGAGTCGTAAAGAAAGCCACCTTCTTCTGCTACCAAGCGACGAGTATTTGGACCCGTTCGACCTGTGTACCAACCTTGTGGGCGCTGCCCCGTCACTTGTTGGATGATCTCAATCGCTTTGGTCATGTGGTCGCGCTCTTCAGACTCATCAATGTATTGATAATCTATCCAGCGATAACCGTGGCTACAGATTTCGTGCCCCGCTTCGACCATGGCTTTGGCAACGTCTGGGTGGCGCTCAATCGCCATTGCAACCGCAAAGACGGTCAGTGGGATTTCATATTCATCGAACAAGCGAAGAACACGCCATACACCCGCACGGCTGCCATATTCATAGATGGATTCCATGCTGATGTGACGTTCGCCTTTGATCGGCTGTGCTGACGGGATCTCTGAAAGAAAGGCTTCAGACTCGTCGTCTCCATGTAACAAGCAACGCTCACCGCCCTCTTCATAGTTCAATACAAAAGAAACCGCGACGCGCGCATTACCTGGCCATTGAGGGTTTGGAGGGGTAGCTCCGTAACCGATCAAATTTCTTGAATAATCCTTATTCATCCAAGTACTCCTAACATAAGTGGTTGGCTTAGCCGCTCTTTCACTGGTTCATCAAAATGAATCAGTGAATGGATTTTCCAAAAACCGAGCAACCTTACCCCTGTACATTTATTGTATACAATTATTTATCTCAATGTAAAGATTTTGTTATTCAAGTTAATTTTTCTCTCTCAAGCCTTTCAAAAACAATACTTTAACAATGTTACTCTCGACAAAAAACCAATAACCCTCATCTTTAAAGTCATAAAAAACGACTAAATAGTTAACATTTTCCCAACAATTCGCTTTACTAATTGTATACAGTTCGTACATAGTTAGTGATAACAAAGTGACCAGTTGCATTCTTTGCAGGGTCGAATTACACAGATAAACCACGGAACAGAGGAGCGCCAAAAGCGCTATTAAAGGACTATGGGAAGACTAACAACACACGTATTAGACACTACTCACGGCTTACCGGGTGCAGAGATCAAGGTAGAGCTTTATAAGGTCAACGAAGGCTCAACAGAAAAACTGGCGACGGTACTCACTAACTCCGATGGCCGAACCGATGCGCCGATTCTGGCAGGAAATGATTTCCGACCGGGGAAATACCAATTGGTGTTTTACGTCGCCGATTACTATAGAAGCAAAGGCGTGGAGCTAGATGGCGTGCCCTTCCTAGATGATGTGGTTATTCGCTTTGGTCTAGATGATCCAGACGCGCATTATCACGTTCCTCTTCTCGTCTCGCCTTACAGTTTCTCAACCTATCGGGGCAGTTAGTCCCGTGACCTAGAACTTCGAACTAGGCTCAACCGACAAATATTAAACAGATTCACGTGTACACCCCAAAGGTGTGCACCCACTAAACACGCTCATATAAAAATACTAACAACGTTATTAGTTAGAAGTTGATGACTAACCAACAGATAACTAAAGAAATAACGGCTAGGAAAAAACCTTAAAACTTAATATTGAAATCTCGCTGTATTCAATAAATGGATCACAACATAAAAGGACTTGCTGACATGAGTGAGAGTAAAACAGAAATACTCAACCAAGATGCGAACAACGGAATTTTAGAGAAGTTTTTTAAAATTAAGGCCCACGGAAGTAGCGTAAAAAATGAGTTAGTCGGTGGTGTCACCACCTTCGCAACCATGGCTTACATCATCTTCGTTAACCCACAAATCATGGCCGCTTCAGGCATGGATTCAGGTGCGGTATTCGTCGCGACCTGTATTGGTGCTGCGATCGGTTGTTTGTTAATGGGGCTATTTGCGAACTGGCCTGTCGGACTTGCGCCGGGCATGGGCTTGAACGCCTTCTTCTCGTTCACAGTAGTAAGCGAAATGGGCTACAGCTGGGAAGTCGCGCTAGGTGCGGTGTTTATCTCCGGTATCTTGTTCGTCGGGATGAGTTTCTACAAAGTCCGCCAATGGATCATTGAAAGTATCCCAGTGAGTCTGCGTTACTCCATGACAGCAGGTGTTGGTTTGTTCTTAGGTCTGATTGGCTTAAAAACAGCAGGTATCGTCGTCGAAAACCCAGCAACTTTGGTTTCACTAGGTGACTTCACTAAACCAGAAGCACTACTGGCTGCTATCGCGTTCCTTATCATCGCGGTTCTCAGTGAGCGTAAAGTCTTTGGTGCAGTGTTAATCGGCATTTTGAGTGTAACTCTGGTCGGTATGATGCTTGGCTTAGTGCATTACAACGGCTTCTTCGCAGCGCCACCAAGTTTAGCGCCTACGTTCCTAAAAATGGACATTATGGGCGCTCTCGATGTTTCGATGATCAGCGTTATCTTGGCTTTCCTTTTTGTAAACATGTTCGATACCGCGGGTACTTTGATGGGCGTGGCTGAGCGTGCAAATCTGACCAATCCTGAAACGGGCAAGATCGAAGGTCTGAGCAAAGCGCTGAAAGCTGACAGTATCTCAAGCGTGGCAGGTGCGTGTGTGGGTTGTCCGCCAGTAACCAGTTACGTAGAAAGTGCAGCGGGCGTTGCAGCAGGTGCACGAACTGGCCTATCGGCAATTGTGGTTGGTGTGTTGTTCTTAGCGGCGATTTTCCTATCTCCACTTGCAGGTATGATCCCAGCTTACGCAACCTCTGGCGCGTTGATTTACGTGGCGTTCGTGATGATGAGCAGCATGCAACACGTTGATTGGAAAGACTTCACCAACGGTGCACCTGCAGCCATTACCGCTCTGATGATGCCACTGACGTTCTCTATCGCGAATGGTATAGCACTGGGTTTCATTACCTACACAGTACTGAAACTGGCGACAGGTAAAACAAAAGACGTATCAATTTCGATGTACTTCCTAGCGGCTATCTTCATCGCCAAGCTAGTGTTCATCGGCTAATCACCAAACGTAACTATCGCTTGGCCTGTTCGCAGGCCGAGCTATCAAGAAACAGCTTACAACAACATTTTTAAGAAAAAGCTAATTGTGCTAATCAGCGGAACGCACAAGCAATCCGTTCCTTTAGTGCACCTTTTTTATGACCCTACGCAGTTTGTAGAAGTCATTATTTGACCGCCAATCGCCTGTAAACGGAAACGCAGGCAGAGGAATATCAAATGAAACTTCTGTACACCCTAAATGAAAGACCGCCTCATGGGCTGACCCTCCTACTCGCACTGCAACACATGCTCGCCTCGATTGGTGGCATTGTGGCTGTTCCCCTTATTGTCGGCGCTTCTATCGGCCTACCTAATACAGAGATCGTCTCGCTGATCAATGCTGCGCTACTGGCGTCAGGTATTGTGACCGTCGCTCAATGTCTTGGTTTCGGCCCTGTCGGTATTCGACTGCCCGTTGTAATGGGTTCGAGCTTTGCCTTTTTGGGTGTCGCTATCTCGATTGGTAACGAAGGTGGCGTCGCCGCTATTATGGGCTCGGCACTTATCGGCTCATTCGTGGTAATTGGTGCCAGCTTCTACATGGACAAGGTTCGAAAGCTGTTCCCGACCGTGGTAAGTGGTGTGGTGGTTACCTTAATCGGCTTAACCATTTTACCGGTTGCCATGAACTGGGTCGGCGATTCCCCTGCCAACACGGAACAATTCGCCACACTACCTAAACTGTTTCTAGCCCTTGTATCGTTAGGCATCGTAGTCGGCGTATCGGTTTACTGTAAAGGCGCGGTTGCCGCTTCAGCTATCGTGATTGGTTTAGCGGGCGGTTACATTGTGGCGCTATCGCTTGGCATGGTCGACCTTGAGCAAATCAGTTCTGCAGCTTGGGTGGGCGGACCTGAACCCTTCAAATATGGCTTCACCTTTTCTGCGAGTGCCATCATCAGCATGAGCTTGGTGTACATAGTGGTTATCGCTGAAGCGACCGGTGACTTCATGGCTCTGGGTAACAACTGTCAAACCCAAGTATCCGGTAAAGATTTAAAACGTGGTCTTCTAGGCGATGGCCTTGGCAGCACCTTATCTTCAATTTTAACGGCAATGCCATTAGCGTCGTTCAGTCAAAACGTCGGTATTGTGGGTATCACAGGTGTAGCGAGTCGTTATGTAGTAGCTGCAACCGGTGGTTTGTTGATTTTAGGTGGTTTATTCCCGAAATTAGCCGCCATTGCCGTCACGATTCCTAAACCTGTTCTGGGTGGTGTGGGTTTCGTGATGTTCGGTATGATCGCTTACGCGGGTATCCGCATGTTGATCAAGGCCGCAGACACCAAGCGAAATGCCTTGGTAATCTGTGTTGGTTTGGCGTCTGGTTTGGCGGTAACTTTCGAACCAAGACTGCTGCAACATTTGCCGCATGATCTAGCTAACTTTCTTCACTCTGGCATCACTACCGGTACTATCATGACTGTGTTGCTGAACCTTATTCTGCCGAAATCTTCACGAGCAGAAGAGCAAGAAGCACTGGCCGAGAGCCAAGCGCAAGTTGAGTTAGAAATGAAAGAACAAGCTGAAGAAGCACTTCAAGCAGATGAACAATTAGAAATTCAACAAGCAAGCACAGAAGCAGACGTTCAAGCGACATCAGATAACCCGGAGCCCAAAGCGAACTAACTGGTTCACTGATTAACGTAAAACCGATTTCCGTAGGATCAGGGCTGATTAGAGCATTAAACGTTTTAACGACCCTGATTCGAATTTATCTTTTAACTACAAATACCAAATAAAGACCCTCTTCCCTGAAAAGGCTGAGATGGCTAAGGACTACTATGAATGGAAACCATCTGGATTAAGAATCCTCTCGCAATCTACACTGGCTCACTGGCTGATGCAGAAGGCGGAATTGTCATTAAAGGTAATAAAGTCATTGAATTGGTTGGTAAACACAAAGAACCGACCTTACCCGTTGATTACAGCGTCGACGCCTCTCGTCATGTTGTGACTCCTGGGCTTATCAATGCGCACCACCACTTCTATCAAACCCTAACACGTGCCTACCCTAGCGCACTCAATAAAGAACTCTTCCATTGGCTACAAAGCCTCTATCCAGTTTGGGCCAACCTCGATTCTGAGATGATGAGCCTAGCTACAGAGCTAGCTCTGGTTGAGTTAATGATGTCGGGCTGTACCACAGCGTCAGACCATCATTACTTACTACCAAACGGGCTTGAACACGCTATCGATTTACAAGTCGAGGCCGCAGAGAAGCTTGGTGTGAGAGCGATATTTACGCGCGGCTCCATGAGCCTAGGGGAAGATGAAGGTGGATTACCTCCACGACACACCATTCAAACCGAACAGACCATCATTGATGACAGCCAACGCTTGATCCGCGATTACCACCAGCGTGATGAAGGGGCGATGATTCAAATCGCACTCGCGCCTTGTTCGCCATTCTCGGTCACTACAGACCTGATGAAAGAGACAGCCAAGATCAGTGAGCGTGAGAACGTCATGATGCACACTCACCTATGCGAAACGCTCGATGAAGAGGAATTCTGTATTGAGAAGTTTGGCCTACGCCCTGTCGATTACCTAGAAGATGTGGGTTGGTTAAATGAGCGTACTTGGCTTGCTCATGGTATTCACTTCAATCCAGAAGAGATCAAACGATTGGGCAAAGCAGGAATCGGCATCAGTCACTGCCCAACTTCCAACATGATGTTAGCTTCCGGTATTTGTAAGAACAACGACCTTGAAGCCGCTGGCGTCAAAGTCGGGCTAGGAGTGGATGGTTCAGCCTCGAATGACGGTTCGAACATGATTGCCGAAGTGCGCATGGCGATGTACTTACAGCGCCTACAATATGGCTCGGCCAACGTTTCACACTTCGACGCACTGCGCTGGGCAACGTCAGGCTCTGCCGCCGCAATGGGCAGAACCGACATCGGTACGCTAGAAGTCGGCAAACAAGCCGACATCGCGATGTTCAAGCTCGATGATATTCGCTTTTCTGGTAGCCACGACCCACTGGCTGCATTACTACTTTGTGGTGCTCAACAAGCCGATAAAGTGATGGTAGCCGGAAAATGGCGAGTCAACGATGGGGCTGTGATTGGCGTAGACATGGAGCAACTGATGCACCGCCACCACGCCGCGGCGATGAAGCTCGGTAAGTTGGCGATGAATAACTAGAGTTTCTATATTTTGAACTCACTGAAAACAAAAGGCCGACGTGATCTCGGCCTTTTTGTACAAAGATATTTAGTCACTATATCAAAAGTATATTTAGAAAACAGCCTCACATACTTCTATATCTATCACCGCAAAAAAACTCATGGACTTACAGTTGCGAATGCCATACCATAAATACAGTATAGCATTCCTATTGAAGATTATGACGCTATTTCTTCCTCAACAAAATATTAAGAAATAAAGCTAACTTAATAATATTGATAGGTTCTACTGCTCTGCAACTAGATAAACCTTTTAAATCTTTCTTAACGGATCTAAACAATGGCAAATGAACAGTACATTAAAGATTTTAATGACCATAGTTTCTGGGATAAATGTAAGAAGTATGGAAAGAAAATCGGAGAAGAAAGTATAGAAAAAGCCTTATACCTCTATTACGCAACAGAGTCTGATAAATGTCAGGCTCGTCATAAGGCTGCTATTTATGGTGCATTGGGTTATTTAATTTCTCCTATCGATGCAATTCCAGATCTAACGCCTATTCTTGGCTTCACAGACGATGCTGGCGTCATTGCTGCAGCTATCTTAGCTGTCTCAACATGTATCGACTCTAAAGTGAAAGCAAAAGCTAAAAATCGCACTAAAGAATTCTTCTCTTAGGTACTTCTTATGAATCTATTCAGAAAAGCTAAAGACTCAAGCGTTAAAGCCCTAGTAAAACACAAAGTCCGTAAAGCGGTTAATGGCAAGCTAAATCTAGATGGACAACACGATGAGCGAGTTGACGAATTTACAGAAAAAGCGATCGACAAAATTGGGGTAGATAACCTTCTAAAGGCAAAAAAAATCTACGATACCATTAAGGAATAGTTAGTTATGGTGAGGAATACACTAGAAACATCACTTACCCCTCATGTTATTGAAGAACATAATTTTAATGTTACTCAGCCACAATGCTAGGTGCCGCGTTAAGTCCATACTTGGTAGCAATTATCATGTGTATCCAAGTGATTTACGCACTCATTGTCGGTGAAGTAATTGTTTGGTGGGAGTGGCTGATTTTTATTGTTTGGGTTTCAGGGGCTTTAACTCATTTAATCTATTTAGTATTCATTCAACAAGAACTTAGCAAAAGTCAGGATAATAAAACTAAAAATTGAAAAGCAACACTAACCTACGTCTAGGGCAGTGTTGTTTTTACAAGTATTTTATTTACTCAAACCAAACTGACAATCGATACTCTAACTTACGAATTCCTAATCCATCAAACTCTTAGACTTAATCGCTTTCTTAGAAAGCTCTTTCGCGAACTCAGTGATGTCTGCTTCGAACTCATCGACGCTTTGACGGATGTCATCCAATTGAACCGTCTGCATCACGCGGTTTTCCATTACGATTTGGCCGTTCACAATCGTCGTATCGATGTTGCTTGGGTTCGCTTGATAAACCAGTGTCGCGTATGGGTCGTAACTTGGCATCATGTTCGCCGATTGTGTCTCTATACCCGTGATCATTGA
>NZ_JBFRRH010000159.1:0-536 GCF_041472995.1 Vibrio sp. 10N.261.46.A3
GTATTTAACATATGATAGCTAATCCGCACCTCAAATTTTATTTGGTACGAAGAAGAGAGCGAACAAGGTAAAAACACATGAAGATTGAGCGCATTTAGACACGAATAACACGTTGTAAGAATGTTATCAGTGTTACTAAGTACATGTCAGAGAGATCTGACGATAAAACCCGTAAAACCGCCCAAAATCGATTGCTAGAGGTAAACACAATTTAAAGGCCAAACAGGTAAGACCGTGACTCAATAAGCCTGAATTTTACATGGCATAGTGAAAACGCTAATGCGCTATTATGATCAGAATTGAGTCAGCGAAATCCTTTAGGGACAGCGGCAGGTATGCCGAACTAAGTCCGGATGTATGACTGCAATCTTAACCCGTTTGATTTTTTAGAGAGTGAGTACTTGGCAAATTGGGGCGACCATGTATGTAAAATTCGCCACTTTCCTATCAGAAACACCGCCTAGAAGCCCCTCGCACAGCCTGTAAGCCATTTTAAGAACCAAAACCACCCACAGGCACACAGATTCACTTTGAAA
>NZ_JBFRRH010000160.1:0-10344 GCF_041472995.1 Vibrio sp. 10N.261.46.A3
CTTCAATCGCAGCAACGGCTTTCTGTTGGCTTTCTAAAGCATAGTTATCTTGAGCTAGGCGCGAAATATTCAACGTGTTCGCGATATTCTCAGCGGTCATGCCCATGTGGTAATGATTAAACGCATCGGTTAAGCCATCACCAACCAGTAAGTCTTTCATTGAGATGTCACCCATTTTGTGACCATTACGAACGCTCGCTGGTACCACAAAAGGAATTTGTGACATCACTTCAACGCCAGCAGCAATAACCACTTCAGCATCTTGTGCTTTGATGTGCGCCGCTGCGTCCATCACTGATTTCATGCCGCTTCCGCAAATCATGTTCACACCGTATGCTGGTGTTTCTTCAGGAAGCCCTGCATAAATGGAAGCCTGACGAGCAACCCCCATGCCTTGACCTGCCGAAATCACGTTGCCGACGATCACTTCATCAATCGCATCTAACGAAATATCGACAGACTCAAGTGCACCTTTGATCGCAACGCCAGCCAGCTCGCCCGCAGATACGTTTTTTAGCGACCCGGTAAATGCACCAATAGGAGTGCGCTTAGCCGCAACAATAAATACTTTTTCCATCATTCCAATCCCTTGAGTTTCGCCAATTAGTGCATGTACAAGCCGCCATTCACAGACAATGTCTCGCCTGTAATGTACGCGCCAGATTCACTCGCTAAAAAGCCCACTGCGTCTGCAATTTCAACAGGTGTTGCTAAGCGTTTCATCGGGATTTGGTTCTTGATTGAATCCAGTACTTCAGGCTTCATTTGCTCAACCATAGGCGTTGCTGTGTAGCCAGGGGCAATCACGTTCACGGTTACGCCGCTACGAGCGCCTTCCGCAGCCAATGCTTTAGAGAAACCAATCATTCCAGCTTTTGCTGCCGAGTAGTTAGTTTGTCCAAATTGGCCTTTAAGACCATTGACAGAAGAGATATTGATGACTCGGCAGTTACCCTTTTCACACATAGGAGCGAACAAAGGTTGAGTCACGTTGAACAAACTGTTTAAGTTCGTTTCGATAACCTCTTTCCACGCTTCGGCATCCATCTTTTTAAAGACGCTATCACGTGTAATACCTGCGTTATTGACTAGAACATCCACCGTGCCTTCTTCTTCTAACAACTTGCTTAAGCTCAGCGCACATTCCGCAGTATTGGTAACATCTAATTCAAACAATCTCACTTGATCTTCGGTGAATTGTTTTTCGTGAAACCAATCCAAGGCACATTGGTAATTTCCAGTAAAATAAGTCGCGATAACACGATAGCCGTCTGCAACTAATTTAGAAGAAATTGCTGAGCCGATACCGCCTTTTGACCCTGTAATTAAAGCAAGCTTTTTCATTAATGGTTCCATCCCTTACAAGCAATTAAATAACAATGATGTTAATAAGATAATGTCTTAGTTGATAATTAAACTTTACGTTTTGCTTTAATTAAACCCTACAGCTCAAAATCAAAAAGTATTATTACAAATATAAAATATTTTCGTATTATGATTAAAAACTAGACCTACATCCCAAAACCAATGAAATGTTACGAATATGTAAATCTACGTAAGACTCTGATATTAATAAGTTTTATTTAATTTTACTTTTATCACCAAGCAGATAAGCCTTTGTAAATACGAGATAAATCTATATCTCTCAGCTTGTTTCAAGAATAATGCAATGTGGGAATTTGAAATGATTGATCACGAGAATAATAGCAAAGCTCTTATTAGCCATTAATAAATGGTTCCTAATAATTCTATATGAGCTTCAATATAATTAACGTTCTAAATGGGGAAGATGAGCATAATGAATAGACAAAAAAAGCCCACTCAATCTATGAGTGGGCTTAAGTAAATAGTATTAATAAATAGAGCGTGGGATCTTACTTCGTAAATATTTCATTTGTATTTACATCAAGATAAATTTTGTTTTCAAGGGACAACCCACCACAATAAATAAAATAAACATCTCTGTGACTGTACTTAACAGATTTCACCCATCCGCCTAATTCTTCAAAATCACTTGGGGCACACTCCCCTTCAGAGATCAGTTTAGCCACCGAATTACGGAATTTTTCTTGATGGATCTTGAGGTCATCAGACTTAACCAAATAGGAATCCAATATCTCTTTGCTTTCTTTTTCCGAAATAATGACTTCATCATTCGATAAGCCTGACATAGAGACCCATTCCGCCGTCTGTGGGCCGCCTTCTTTAAGGACTATATAGTCTGAGATACGTGCCCATTCGCCTTGTTTCTCGAGTACCACCACCTTTTCTCCTTTATAGAGGTAATCTGCTATCAAGCCATCAATTTCAGGTTGCTCGACCACTTCAAGCTTTCTCTCCAAAACGTAAAATTCCGTCTGCTCGGTTTCAGGCTGAAGATCCATGATGGGTACAAGGTCAGATTCAGATTGCTCGGTAGCTTCTAACGCCGGCTCTTCCGTTTTCTCTTGTGAGATTGGGTCTTTATTCATGACCAAGAAGTAGTATGCCGCTCCTCCCCCTCCGCCCAATATCAACAACACAAGTAAAGCGATCAGCGCTTTTTTCATCAAATCCACCAGCTCTTCCGTTATAGGTATGTCTCAAGTGTACATCAACTCATGCTGCTGCTCATCTATACTCTCAATAGAGCGCACGGTAAGTAGAGGAAAGTCATGAGTTTTTGGGGGAAGGTTATCATTGTAAGCGTAACTTTGAGTGCCAATGTCGCTCTAGCGAATCATTGTGACCGTGAAAACTGGCAAACACTGTTGGATCGTCAGCTCTCTTTTGAAGGTCGCTATAATCAGTACACCAAAGAGTTCAACCAAGTTCTCTCAACCTACGAATCACAAACATTGTTATCTAAACACTTTAATGAAAAGCAGATCATTGAACTTTGGGCTAAGTACGAAGAAAGGTTTAATGTGCAGCTCAATAGTCATATGAATACCGCGTATGACGTCTCCGAGGTTTTGCTACAACAGGCGTATGTTGTGTCTAGTGAACTTGAAGGCGCTGACTCTCTAGCGTATTCATGGCAAGCCGTCGCCAAACACTGCACCAAAGCAAAACTCCCACGCCAGGCAGAAAGCGCGCAGGTGCACGTCCAAAGCTCACAATCACTCTCCCGAGATCTGCATACACTCAGTGAAAAATTCCGTCAGCTGTCTTCAAAATACCGCAGAGAAGCGACGATGATTGATGAAGCACGCCACATAAACCAACCGGTAAACGATGGATCAAACTGAAATCACCATTAGATTCTCTCACTCGTTCGACTGGACTTTTCCAATAAATATGCTCAATCCCATTCATAATATTCTAAGAACTCGTTAATCAAAGCTTTATCAATAGGTTGTAAAAGTAATGTGCTATCTATCAACAATGAAGTTCAATTTCCGACCAATGCAAGCGAGTATGTGAGATATTCATCACAAAATAGATTTACAAACGCCAGAAAATTGTTATCATGAATCTTCATATAACTTAATAACAAGAAACATTTTGGCTAGGTAATATGCAAAAGACTATGGCTTTCAACTGCTTGAGTAACACGGAATGGACTGCAGAGATAAGAGGTAAACTTTTATCTGTAGCTAAACACATGGAAGAGTTCGGTTCAGTAAGTGAGCTAGAGCTATGTAAGATATTTGGAGAGACAATTTGGAATGACGGCGTGGATTATCATTCACATGCTTTTTCATTCAGAATTAATGCACAAACTGGGGATTGTTCAATCTCTAACTTTAAGTATCACTAAGTTTTGCACCTATCATATACGGAGTACCTTTCACTAGGTGCTCCGTTTTTTATTGCCTGAAGCCTGACACTGAATGGATGATTTTTGATATTGACCGCGCTTCTGCTTTAGGAGTAAACCATTTCGTTCTCAGCTCATTCTACCTTCGTGTTACTGCTCAGAGTTTGGCTTAATCGGTATAAATTGGCAGTGGTGCATTGCCTTTTACTTGTCTTATCGCGAGGTGGGTATGAATATCTTTAACGTTAGAGAGCCTTTGAAGTTTTCTTGTAAATGCCTCGTAGGCCATCAAGTTCGGGCTAACCACTTCTAGCAAATAGTCATAAGCCCCAGATACAACGTGGCAACTGATCACCTCTTCCATCTCTACAACAGCCGCTTCAAACTTATCTATCGACACTTCTTGGTGGTTGTTTAGGCTCACCTCAACAAACACACTCATTGCGATGCCGACTTGTTCTCGTGACAAGCTCACACGATAACCGTCAATAATGCCCTTTTCTTCTAGCCTTTTGACTCGTCTTGCACAAGGCGAAGGTGATAACCCCACTTCATCAGCAAGTTCAGCCGTGGTTAACCTGCCATCTTTTTGTAGCAGTTCGAGAAGGTGCCTATCAATTCTATCCATAGTAAATACCAAACATTAGTTAAATCCGTTAATTATTTAGTGAATGTTAGCAGAAATCATCAACGATAGTTCAAGTTGGGCCAAAACTTGCCAACCTGTGGCACACCAACTGTTCCATAATGAGTCATCACCCACTCTCCTTCTATATTATGAATCTTGGCTACTTATCTATTACTGTCACCCTACTCATTTGGGCGAGCTTCTTCCTGTCTCTTAAAGGCGGCGCAAATTCAGATTTAACACCTGCCGATATCGCTCTCACAAGATTTCTCATACCGGCTTTGGTGTTATTGCCTTTGGTGTGGAAAGCACGCAGCGCGATTGCCGTCGTCCCTAAACGCTATCTAACGGGTATGTTTGTAGGTAGCGGATTGCCTTATCTGCTCGTTGCGGGAACGGCGATGCAGTTTGTTCCGGTATCTCATGGCAGTGCTCTTGTTCCGGGCACGCTTCCTCTGTTCGTTACAGGAATTGCGGTACTCTTTTTTAAGCAGCCACTCAGCCGACATCGTGTTGTTGGTTTAGGTTTGGTTTTGCTCGGCATACTGTTGTTTTTAGGGAGTAGCTTAAGCAGCTTCAACTTCGAATACACCAAAGGTCATTTGTTGTTTTTATGCGGAAGCTTAATGTGGGCGATGTTCACCATCTCAGCACGTGTCGCTAATCTTAATGCGTTAGTCAGTGCCGGTTTTATTTCTCTCTGTTCTACTTTGCTGTTACTCGTCCTAATCCTGACTGGAACCCTCCCAACCCACCTAATGGGCACACCAATCGCTAGTTGGCCCTTCACGGAGCTTGCCGTTCATTCAGCAGTGCAAGGCGTTGGGGCGGGTTTAATCGCGGCGTTCACTTACCTTTATGCGGTTAATACCTTAGGGGCTGAACGCTCTGCCGCTTTTGGCAGTGCAACACCCGCAGTGGCGACCTTGTTGGCGCTCCCACTATTCAACGAGATTCCTGATACGATGACTTGGCTCGCCCTTGGTTCTATTTGCATCGGCAGTTTGGTCGCGAGCAACATATTCATGAGAAACGACCAGTCGATGCAGTACCAACCGCCAAGCCACAGCAAAGCCTGATACTGCGTTCAAACCTAAATACAGTTCCCCTAAGCATCGATTTTAGGGCTTGTAGTACACAGATAAGCCCACAAACGTAGGCTTATCTAAAATCTGCTTTTTCTGAGCTCGCTTCTCCATTAAACTGTCCGACCTTTTTGCAGATCCAAGAGAACACCATGCAACGCGACTACACCTTAAATTGCTTAATCACCATGCCTCGCCATGAACTAGAAGAATTTAGTTTAAGAATGATTCATCGCCTTGTTCCTGAAGATGCAATGACGGAATTGTTTACGTTCGAGCAAGAAGAAGTCACCAGCGAAGAGCGCATGCAATCAGCAAAATTTGACGCAATGCTTCGAATGACCGCTATCGCGCTTGGTGAAGTGAACCTCGCCTTCTCAGAGTCGGATAACTCGCAACAGAACATCGAGCGAATGACTCGCCTACTGCTTTGGCACTTCTACTCAATTTCTTTCAACCTTGAAGAAGCAATCGCAATCGAAGTGCACTGTGAGAAAGTAGAAAAGATCTTAAAGAACGCACCTAAAGATGCGTTTGGCTGGGTTAAAGAATTAACTGAGCTGCTTCACTTCTACGCAAAAGTGAACGAAGGCAACGAAGACAGTAAAGACGCTTAACGTTACTTCTACTTAATTACGCATCAAGCTAAACCGAAGGCAGATAGAGCTATACCGAAGGCAAGTAAAAGCTTTGCTGAAAGGAGTTCTCTGCCTTTGTTGTTTCTAGCACACTGTGATGCAACATCAGTATCGACTGCGCGATTTTAGTGCCGATACCTAACGAACCATTCGGCGCTTCTAGTTCAACCTCATTATGAATCACCACCTTCACCCGTTTGGAATCCGCTTCAAAACCAACATCTAACGACACCGCGGTGCCACTTGGGCTATGCCTCAATGCATTATCTAAAAGATTCAAAATCAACCTCTCAAGCAAATCACCATCGCCCACAGCCTTGATTCCATTAGGCATATTAACGTTCAACTCAACATTTTTATGGCGATATTGGCTTTGTATCGTTTCTAAGCATTCGCTCATTAACCCATTGAAATCGATTGAAGCGTATTGATATGTGGGTACCGGGTTATCATTCTTGGCGCTATCTAACAGCGAATGGAGCTGTTCAGACAACTTGTTGCCGTTACGGTAAGCAACGTCAATTAACGGGTCTGATTGCGGGTTTTGAATCTTCCACGTTTCCAGATAACCCAACACACTCGACAATGGTGTTTTCAAATCATGACTGAGCTGTAATAAGCTTTGTCTGCGATGTGATGACTGATATTCAAGTTGCAAAAACTGCTGTTGAATGTGCTTCGCCATTAACTGATACGAGCGCGCAATCGGCACCAATTCTGGTACTTGATGAATGAAGTTCGGATCCAATCGAAAATCTTGCTCTGCTTGTTGTTGTAGCTTGTTGGTTACTGCTTCTATTGGGTTTAACAGGCTACGTTTGACCAACAGATAAGCCCCAACCGCAAAACCTAGGATAGAGATAAGCATGAGCCCCGCTAGCGCGATGTATGGCGTGTCGACCTGCGAATTGGCAATCACGGTGTGGCGATTACTGCCAATCAAAACGTACAGATACCCGACGGTCGAACCTAGCTCTTCAATCGCTGCCACAGAAAACACCTTACGAGCCCCGGGATTGATCGGATCTTCCCCCAGAATGGGATAAGGCTCGTCGTTTAAAAACTGTTGAATGGGTGCTAAGTCTATCTGGTTGGCTAACACAGTGCCTTCCGGCGCAGCATGAGTCGTAATCTTGCCCTGACTGTCGAGGAAATAGATATCGAAATCTGGCCCTATCAACATCAAGGTGTGGAATATGGATTTGAGCGCTTTAGGGTTGTAGTCGGTACCAATCATCAGAGGATTATCATCGCGCATATGAACCGCGAGCTCTTTGTGTAAGCTCTGCTTAGTTCTTTGTTCTATGGTCTCTTTTTGCCAATTATAGGTGTAAGCAATCACCACACTCACGAGCAGAAACCACAAACTGGTGAACAACACTAAACGCGATTTGAAACTCATGCTATCTCCTCGGTGGCGCTTGAGTCTTACTGGCCTTTAAGTAAGCTTGGGACGCTACACACAGGCTTAAGCTTTTGACTCAAACTTATAGCCAACACCCCAAACGGTTTTAATGAAATCATCATCACTATTCGGCATCGCAAGCTTGGTTCTTAGACGGTTGACTGTGCTACACACGGTATGGTGATAGCCAGAGTGATGAGTATTCCAAACATAATCGAGCAGCTCGTCTTTGCTATACACACGTCCCGGACGGGTTGCTAAGAAATGAAGTAAGGTAAACTCGGTAGCAGTCAGCGGTACGTCTTGGTTATTAAGTGACACCTGATGGCGTTCGGGTTGAATAGTGAGCCCACCAAAATTCATAATCGATTCTGCTGTCACAACCTCTTGAGTGGCTGATTCAACATGGCTTAAACGGCGAAGCACGTTCCTCACTCTTGCTTGAAACTCGAGAACGCTGAAAGGTTTCGTTATGTAGTCATCAACACCAGCTTCTAAACCTGACACCTTATCTAGCTCAGCGTCTCTTGCGGTTAGCATGAGTACTGGCGTCCAATCCTCTTGCTGACGCAACATTCGACAGAAATCGAGTCCGTCACCGTCTGGTAAGCCACGATCCAGTACGATCAAATCGAAATTACCCTCTTTATAGAGCGCCTGAGCCTTTTCGATCACATTAGTTCTGATTACGTTATGCCCTTGGAACTTAAGATGCATCTGCACCAGTTCAGCCAAGTCATCATCGTCTTCAACCAACAATATGTTTGCCATCAAATTTACTGCAGCACTATTCATGATCCCTGCTCTATTCTGAGTCTGCCCACCTTTCAATTGACCGGAACAGAGCAGGAATTCTTTCATCGTGCTTTCAACCTGTTACTCAGTTCGAGTAATGGTGATTCTTGCACCGGGGTTAAGGAAACGATGATTGGCACTTAAAGTAGAAGTCGTAAGGCCGTCATCTTGGCTGACTACGCCAGAGTGGAAACTCACTACATCGGTGTCATCTCGTGTGGTATTAAAACCTTCACCACCGCCTGCTGGTCCCGGAATGGTTGCAGCAAGCTCATCGTTCAGCTCAGTTCCCGAATCCCAAACATTCATATTCATGGTAAAGGTATCACCCACCGATAATGACTTGAGCGATAATCCAGATTCGCCGACAAACGCATCATTGGTGTTCACCAACATGGAAGCAACTGAGATATACCCTTCTTGATTTGGGTCGACACGGATCGACACCGTGTCTTGCTCACCTGAAAGAATCAGCCCATTGCCTGAGATGCCTTGATAAACATTGGCGTCACTGTCACTGAGCGCAAGTAATTGTGCATTACTGCCACCTTCCGCCAAGTATTCAAGATCGACAGAGGCACTTTGCCCAACTTCGAACAGGTCAAAGTTCGTATTGTGAGTCAACACCGCGAGTGGTGACATTGGTTGATTAGGAGTGAGGTTAGTAACACTCACATCATAGCGATAGTAATCGTCGTCATCGTCCGGACAACCCGCCAAAACAGCTACTGATGCAGCGATAAATAGAATTCTAGCTTTCATATATCCCCCTTACTTCACAACAATGGTGATAGTTGCAACAGGGTTTAACCAACGATGGCTACTGCTATCGAGGTCACTGATGCCGCCCGCCGCGTCACTATCACCAATGTTACCCGGATGAATATGAACCTTAGCGTTTGTTACTGCCGTTTCTACACCAGTGCCACCAGCGCCAAAGGTAATGAATGGAGGGTTCGGCATGCTGCCCGCCAGCTCATCATTGGCTTCTGTACCCGCGTCATAACCATTTAGAGTCGCTTTGTAGGTGCCCGCTTGAGTTGGGATTTTCCAGCTATCTAGACCAACAAAGCCGTCGTTGGTCGGCAGCAGCATGGCACCCAATGATAGGTACTCTAAATCACCAGTACTGATATCAAACGTAGTTGCGACGCCTGGGTTGAGGATTCCGGCGGCTGGATTCTCAACCACCACGCCTCCCGCGTTGGCAATGACACCAGATAAACCTGAAATATCGCCACCTTCGGCCATGGATTCTAGTTCCGCAGAAGCCGTTTCACCCGTTCTAAACATGAACAGGCTTGAGTCATGAGCCGCCGCTAAGATAGGCGTAAAGTAGATCCCTTTCGTTGCATTAGTGACAGTGATTTCAAGCTCAGCAGCCTGAACTTGAGCCGCTCCGAAGGCCAGCATAGCCGAGCTGATCACTAAGCTGATTTGAGTACGTTTATTCATTTTGATTCCATCCTTTATCGAGTCCTATCGTTGCCAACAAAACGAGTAACAGCGATATACCGTTACCTTTGCCAGAACGAACTGTGGTGTTGTTGACTCTAAGAATGGCGATCAAATCTATCAGCAACTTCATTGAATTCTCATAAAACTCTCACAAGTTTATCCAAACTTATTACTGCCAATAAAAATAGCGGTAAGGTATTAATATTTAGGCGAAAAGTATCAATTCATCATTTACGCAGGAAGGGATAGAAAAGAAGATAAAGAATAGAAATGGAACGAATAAAACGCAAAAAGGCCGAATCGATTTAACGATTCGGCCTTTATTCTGGCGTACTGTTACTCGTTCTAAAAGCCGTGTAGACCTCTAAGCAAAGCTAACAGTACAACATCAATTTAGAACGCGTAGTTTGCGTCAATCAGCTCGCTAACTTCCACTTTGCTTACTTCAGCACGAGCTTCAAGCCATTGTGCAACTTGCAGTTGTTCTGCTCCTGTTACTGAACGGTAGCGCTCAATTGAGCATAAGAAACCTTCAAACAGCTCAAGGCCGCCGCCACCAAAGCACAGACCGATGCTCTTGATTTAAATCGCAA
>NZ_JBFRRH010000161.1:0-41810 GCF_041472995.1 Vibrio sp. 10N.261.46.A3
TTCAATGATCACGGGTATATGATGAACTGCTCACTGACAGCATAATTACCTTCAACACTCGCGTAAAAGACAGTCTTGTCGCCAGCGAGGTCAAACACAGAGTCATCCGCACCGTCACCATACTTAACAATCAACTTGTTAGACTCACCCAGCCCTAAAGTTGCACCTACTAGGTATGCCGTTTCATCGCTGACTTTTGGCTCACCCGCTACGTCTGAGTCGGCTTCATCTGAAGCAAAACCATAGTTCGCATATAAATCCAGTTGACCGATACCCGCGTTAATTGAGTGAAGTTTAGAAGTGATTGCGTATCGACCGTTGTCATTTACGAGACCGCCTTTCACTTGGCCAACAAAGCCCATGTCTAGCTTGGCACCGCCGAAATCTAGGTTGTTAAAGCCAGCGCCTTGACCATCATGTGTCATCCAGAAGTAATCGTTCAAACCTTGTTGCGGACGTTGATGGAAGTCACGACCAGCCCACATGTACAGCTCAGGTTGGCTTTCAAATACATTGGTTACACCTGCGTACATTTTTTTCATGCTCAAGCCGCCGTCGTCAGCCCAAGCGTCAGCTTCCCAGTGGTCAGCCATGAATACGATGTCCCAGATAGCGCCGTTGTCAGCTTGGAAAAGCTTAGCTAACTGAACCTCACCACCGTTGGCTTCGTTACCCAAGCGACCAACAGAGCGACCAGTTGAACCGATGTCTACGTAACGCTCATCACCGCTCTTGTAGTGAGCGCCGTAACGAGCATAACCAGAGAAGACGATGCCTTCTGGCACCTTAGTTTCTGCAGTTAGGACCGCGGGCTGTTGATCGTTAACATAATCAATATCCACAACCTTAGATTCTAACTCTTGGATTCGTTTTTCTAATGCTTCTATATCCGTGTCAGCAGCAAAAGAAGAGAGTGAAGCAAGCGACGCCGCCACTGCGACTGTTATTGGCAAAAGCTTAAATTTTTGCATTGTAATTCCCTATTATTTTTTTGAGTTTTCATCGAACAGGGAAATATTAAGCAATGAAAGCGTTGAAAAGTTGGTCGCTGTTCACACTGATAAATCAGCCTAAATGCCATGAAACTTTTAGAATACCCATGACGAAAACTACTGATTTTAGATCAACAGGTTAGGATTGATATTGCGTTAAATATCAGCTTGAAATCGCTTTCATTTCATCAGTAATGGTGGCGGCTATCACGGAAAACAGTGTGTGAAAGTGAAGGAAATATGACGCAGTTTTGATTGGTTTTCATGTATATGAAAAGCCTCAAAATCTAAGGCAGATTTTGAGGCTTTTTGGTCTGAGTAAAATACCCTGTTATCTAGAATCAAGCATTCGCTAAAGTGAATCTAGAGACGCAATCCCCATATTGAACAAAGTAAATGCATAGATATCGGCGGTGAGATCGATCGCTTTACTCAGCGGCATTCCAGCGCCATGGCCCGCATTAACATCAATACGAATCATCACGGGCGCGCCACCTTCATGCTTATCTTGCAGCTCTGCAATGAACTTATAAGAGTGAGCTGGCACCACGCGGTCATCGTGGTCAGCGGTCGTAACCAGTGTTGCCGGATAATCAACGCCGCGCACCACATTATGAACCGGAGAATAGCCAAGCAAGTATTCAAACATCTCTTTGTTTTGTGCTGATGTGCCGTAGTCGTACGCCCAGCCTTCACCAGACGTGAATGTGTGGTAACGCAACATGTCCAACACACCAACCGCAGGCAGAGCCACTTGGAACAGCTCAGGCCTTTGTGTCATACAAGCGCCGACTAGCAAACCACCATTAGACCCACCACGAATCGCTAGCTTGTCGCTACTGGTGTAATTTTCTGCGATTAAGAACTCCGCGGCGGCAATGAAGTCGTCAAACACATTCTGCTTTTGCTGCTGAGTCCCAGCTTTGTGCCACGCCTTACCATATTCGCCACCGCCACGTAAGTTAGGCACTGCATACACACCACCAAGTTCTAACCAACTGCCTACCGTACCTGAGAAAGAAGGCGTCAGACTGACATTAAAACCACCATAGGCGTACAACATGGTTGGGTTACTACCGTCCAGCTTTAATCCCTTCTTATAAGAGATAAGCATCGGAACCTGAGTGCCATCTTTTGAGGTATAGAAGACCTGTTTAGACTCAAATTTATCCGATTCAAACGGTGACTCAGATCGCTGATAGATTTCAGAACTGCCAGTTTCGACATAGAATGAGAAAATCGTTGGCGGCGTGACATAATTGGTAAAGGTGTAATAAAGCTGGGTTTGCTCTTTTTTACCACCTAAGCCACTGGCCGTTCCCATCCCAGGCATGTGAAGTTCTCGAACTAAGTTACCTTGGTAATCCAGCTGATCGATTTTAGACACCACATCCACCATGTAGTGCGCAAACAAGTAACCACCACCAGTGCTGATGTCCAATGGCTGTGGCTTCTCAGGGATGATATCAAGCCACTTTCCATCGCGAGTATCAAAGCTCACCACCTTGCCGTTTGGCGCATCTAAGTTGGTATATAAGATGAAGACTTGGTCTTGGTTATCGATGAGGTAAGTGTCGCTATCAACATGGTCAATCAGCGTGTTCAACGGTTGCGCCTCTGAATCTAAATCGATATAGAACAGCCTGTTACCCGATGTCGACTCTTTCCCAAGAATAATTAGGTAACGATCGTCTTCCGTGGTGTAGCCCGACACATAACGGTGTTGTTCAGCGTTGCTCTCACCAAAGATTACCTTGTCGCTAGCTTGCTCTGTACCCAACTCATGGAAGTACAGCTTGTGTTGCTCAGTACGTGCCGACAGCTGGCTGCCGTCTGGCTTGTCATAGCTAGAGTAATAAAAGCCGCGATTACCCAACCAAGAAATACCGGTAAATTTGGCGTCAGTGATTTCTGCTTCAAGCGGCTGTTTAGTCTCGGTATCAATCACGAAGATCTTACGCCAATCGCTACCACCTTCAGAGATGCTGTACGCCACTAAGCTGTAGTCTTTAGAAAACGACACCGAGCCTAGAGATGTGGTGCCGTCTTCCGAGAAGGTATTCGGATCTAGGAAGACTTCAACCTCCTGCCCCTCTTTCTGACGATAGAGAATGCTGTGGTTCTGCAGACCATCGTTCTTATAGAAGTAGGTGTACTCACCTCGAACAAACGGCTGCGAGCTCTTTTTGTAGTCTTGCGCTTTCGCCAGTCTTTCTCGCAGTTCAGCGCGATACGGAATTTGAGCAAGGTAATCAAACGTGACCTCATTTTGACTCGCTACCCACTGCGCGGTCTCGTCACTTCTATCATCTTCTAACCAACGATACGGGTCTTCGATTATCTGGCCAAAATAGTCATCGCTGACGATCTGTTTGTTGGTGACTGGATATGGATACTCTTTTAAATAGCTCATCGTGATCCTTATTAAAAATAGTGAGAAATCGTCAAGTAGCGCGTTCTGATATGTTCAATCAATAACTTAATCTTGTTTGGTGGTTGGCGAGTAAAAGGGTACACCGCATAAATGCCCAACTTTTTCCCTACCAAGTCAGGGAAGATATCCACCAGCTGGCCGTTACGAATATCGTGATAAACCAGACAACGTGGCACGTACGCCACACCATGGCCGCCCAACGCCGCTTTACGAAGTGCCGTGGCGTTGTCGGTAGAAAATGAACCCGAGACACGCACGATGTATTTGTCGTTGTCAGTACAGCCGTCTTTACTATGCAGGAACTGCCATTCACTGGCACCCGTTGTTTGATACGCGTATTGCAGACAGTTATGTTGCACTAAGTCTTTAGGTAACATCGGCTTACCGTTCTTAGCAATATAAGACGGCGATGCGCACACCACCCATTGTGAATCCAATATATGACGAGCAATGAGGCTTGAATCTTCTAGGTAACCAGTACGAATCACCAAGTCCAAGCCATCCTCAACCAAGTCGACAAAGCGATTGTTCAGAGACATATCGACCGTTAAACCTGGGTGCATATTACAAAACTCGGCCACAGCGTCTGCGAGAATCAAATCTCCGGAGATAGTAGGCACTGACATTTTGATATGACCACTCACATTTTCACCAAAGCCTGAAACTGCATCCATAGCCTCTTGAGCTGCCTGCTTCACATTTTTGGCCCCGTGTAACATTGCCTTGCCCGCCTCAGTCAGGGTCAATTTACGCGTGGTTCGATATAATAATTGCACACCAATCTCTTCCTCTAAACGCGCAATTCTTTTACTAACTACCGAATTTGTAAGGTTATTTTGCTCTGCCACCTTACTGAAACTGCCCAGTTCTACCACCTGTGAAAACAGGATCAAATCGTCTGCTCGCATCTGATTATGCCAATTTTGGAATTAATTATTTTCATTATTTCCCTATATCAATAAAAAATAAAGGGGTAAATTCACGCCAAATTAACAAAACAATTACAAAAACAGTCATTCCAATTACAAGAGTCGCCCAAACAAGGTTCCCGTTTAGAGGCCAAAGCGATTCAAATAATGACAAACCATAACGTGATCTTTACTTCAAACATGAACGTTTGAAAACAGTACGAGGAAGTACCCATGAGTGAAACTCTACTAGCCCTATTGGCATTTTCACCAATAGTTGTTGCAGCGATTCTGCTGGTTGGCCTTAACTGGCCTGCAAAAAAAGCGATGCCTGTGGCATTTGCCTTAACAGTTGCTATCGCCCTACTTGCTTGGGACATGTCTGGCACTCGCGTGCTGGCTTCAGTATTCCAAGGCTTCGGCATTACCGTGTCGGTTCTCTGGATTGTGTTCGGCGCCATCTTCTTATTAAACACTTTGAAACACACCGGAGCCATCACCACTATCCGCAACGGATTCACTGATATATCCGCTGACCGTCGTGTTCAGGCAATCATCATTGCTTGGTGTTTCGGTTCATTCATTGAGGGCGCATCTGGCTTCGGCACACCAGCTGCCATCGCTGCACCACTGCTGGTTGCTATCGGCTTCCCTGCGCTTGCAGCGGTACTGATGGGCATGATGATCCAATCTACGCCAGTATCATTCGGCGCGGTTGGCACTCCAATTATCGTTGGTGTGAACAAAGGTTTGGATACGCACAACATCGGTGAAAGCCTGATTGCTCATGGCTCAACATGGGATGCTTACCTACAACAAATCACGTCAAGCGTTGCGCTGATTCATGCTTCTGTTGGTGTGATGATGCCTGTATTGATGGCAATGATGCTGACTCGCTTCTTCGGTAAGAACAAAAGCTGGACTGAAGGTTTAGATATCCTGCCGTTCGCACTGTTCGCAGGTGCTGCTTTCACGATTCCTTATGCATTAACGGGCGTTTTCCTTGGCGCAGAGTTCCCATCACTGATTGGTGGTCTGGTTGGCCTAGCGATTGTGGTTACAGCAGCAAGACGTGGCTTCCTTGTACCAAAATCAAAATGGGATTTCGAGAGCGAAGACAAGTGGCCAGCAGAATGGCTAGGTTCTCTGAAAATCGATCTTGATGACACTAAGCAAGGTCATAAAAAGATGAGTATGGCGATGGCATGGGCACCTTACGTGCTGCTCGCTGTCACTCTAGTTGCTAGCCGTGTAAGCCCTGAGTTCAAAGGCCTACTTAAGAGCGTGAGCTTATCGTTCAGCAACATCCTAGGCGAGACTGGCGTAAGCACTGCGATTCAACCTCTGTATCTACCGGGCGGTATCTTGGTCTTCGTCGCGCTGGTTGCGGTTCTCATGCAATCTCGTAGTGCAACGCCACTAGCTAAAGCGTTTGGTGAATCAAGTAAAACACTGATTGGCGCAGGCTTTGTGTTGGTGTTCACCATCCCGATGGTACGTATCTTCATTAACTCTGGCGTGAACGGCGCTGATTTGGCCAGTATGCCGGTAACGACTGCGAACTTTGCAGCTGACCTAGTTGGCGGCGCATTCCCAGCACTAAGTGCAACGGTTGGCGCGTTAGGTGCCTTCATTGCAGGTTCGAACACAGTTTCAAACATGATGTTCAGCCAATTCCAGTTTGAAGTGGCACAAACTCTGACTATCTCTAGTGCGGTGGTTGTCGCTCTGCAAGCGGTTGGTGCAGCAGCAGGTAACATGATTGCGATTCACAACGTGGTAGCGGCATCAGCAACGGTAGGTTTACTAGGACGTGAAGGTGCAACGCTACGTAAAACAATCATTCCAACGTTCTACTACTTGGTAATGACAGGCATCATTGGTCTAGTGGTTATCTACGGATTCAAAATGACAGACGCACTTATGTAAACCAAAGTCGTTAAAAAAGCACTTGGCGTTAATACTCAATTCCCCGACTGCAACACCGTCTAATAAGACAGTTGATGAGTTTCGGAATGGATACTGAAACACATCAACACCCTCGGGTATTAACGCCATTTTCCCGTTTTATCGTTTTATCGTTTTATCGTTTTATCGTTTTATCGTTTACAGCTTCAAAGATTAAGAAAGACAGAGCACTTACTTTCAAGAATTAAAGCAGCCCAAACCAAGCTCTCATAGAAGGGCAACATCCCAAGAATTTAGGACTGAAATTATGATCATATCCGCATCGACTGATTACCGCGCCGCAGCAAAATCGAAATTGCCACCGTTTCTTTTCCACTACATTGATGGCGGTTCTTACGGAGAACATACCCTACGCCGCAACACTGCTGATCTGGCAGAGATCGCGCTCAAGCAGCGTGTGCTTAATGACATGTCGGACCTAAATTTGGAAACCGAGTTGTTTGGCGAAAAGCTCGCAATGCCAATCGCACTGGCTCCGGTTGGTTTAACAGGCATGTACGCACGACGTGGTGAAGTACAAGCAGCAAAAGCCGCCGATAACAAAGGCATCCCTTTTACCATGTCGACGGTATCGGTATGCCCGATTGAAGAAGTCGCACCTAAGATTGAACGCCCAATGTGGTTTCAACTTTACGTGCTCAAAGATCGCGGCTTCATGAAGAACGTGCTTGAACGTGCAAAAGCAGCTGGCGTTACAACACTGGTCTTCACCGTGGATATGCCGGTACCCGGCGCTCGCTACCGTGACATGCACTCAGGAATGAGTGGCCCGAATGCAGCAATGCGTCGGGTATTTCAATCGATGCGTCATCCTAGCTGGGCCGTTGATGTTGGCCTACTCGGTAAGCCTCACGATCTGGGCAACATCTCTACTTACCGCGGTTCACCAACCAAACTGGAAGACTACATCGGTTGGTTGGGTGACAACTTCGACCCATCAATTTCATGGAAAGATCTAGAGTGGATCCGTGACTTCTGGGACGGCCCAATGGTCATCAAAGGCATTCTTGATGAAGAGGATGCAAAAGACGCCGTGAGGTTTGGTGCAGACGGTATTGTGGTTTCAAACCACGGCGGTCGTCAGCTTGATGGTGTTCTATCAAGTGCCAAAGCTTTGCCTGCGATTGCAGACGCAGTAAAAGGCGACACCAAGATTCTGGTCGACTCTGGTATTCGTACTGGCTTAGATGTAGTGCGCATGATGGCGATGGGCGCAGATTGCACCTTACTTGGCCGTTCTTTCGTCTATGCGTTAGCGGCACAAGGACAAGCAGGTGTTGAAAACCTACTCGACCTTTACGACAAAGAGATGCGCGTTGCGATGACATTGACAGGCGCCAAGACAATCAAAGACTTAACTCGTGAATCTTTGGTGGGATTAGATTAACCCGCCACGACTCAGGTTCATGTTCGGATTCAGATTCGGACTCATGCTTTGGTCTACTTAGACTGAAGTTCAATCGGTGTCACAGCAATTCCACTGCCGTTGTGACACCGTTTAAGCACTGGAAAATAAAATTAAAACTAGGGCGTGTTGATCTTTCGAGCTGATTTTTGCAGCGAGTTGCTGGGTATTTATACAAGACAGAGGCGTCGATGTGTAGCTAGCCTACATGAGAAGCCGATAACGTAGTAGAAATGGCCAGCAAACGCTGCCCGAAGGGTTCGAGCTGGGCGCCCCCGCAAAAAGCGTTTTACTCTTTGTTGAGGGGGATTTGCTTAGAGTGACTAGGCTACTTTCCCCTCGCCGCGATTAAAACGCTTTTGACTAGGCGTCCCCATTCGAACAAAATTTAACCACGAAAGGTCAACACGCCCTGATCAGTGCCAAATAAGAAGCACAAGGAAGCAAAGATGGAGACAAACACATCCCATGAGCGAGTAATAGACGCACTAGCTTATCAGCAGCTTGAAGCGATACTGGCTCAAAAAATAGAAACGGAACGCATTGTCACTCAAGAGGCAAAGCGCTTGGCTTACGGCACCGATGCGAGTTTCTATCGCTTGGTGCCGAAAATGGTTCTAAGGCTGAAAAACTTAGATGAAGTGATATTCACCATTCAAATCTGTCGCGAACTGGGCATTCATTTTACCTTTCGCGCTGCGGGTACCAGCCTTTCAGGCCAAGCCGTTTCAGACTCGGTACTTATTACTCTGACCGACGACTGGCGTGGTCATGAAATCGTCGACAACGGCAATCAGATTATCCTTCAACCGGGTGTGATTGGTGCTGATGCCAACAAATACCTTGCCCCTTTCCAACGTAAAATCGGCCCAGATCCAGCCTCAATCAACACCTGTAAAATCGGTGGTATCGCGGCGAATAACGCCAGCGGCATGTGTTGTGGTACTGCGCAAAACTCTTATCGCACCGTCGAGAGCATGAAAATCGTATTAAGTGATGGTTCCCTGCTTGATACCGCAGATAACGCCAGCGTTGAAGCATTCAAGCAATCACACAAAGCGCTGTTTGAAGGCATTATTGATTTACACAGACAGACAAGCTCGAATCAAGAACTGGCAGACAGAATCCGCCACAAGTACCGTCTTAAAAACACCACCGGCTATGCTCTGAATGCATTGGTCGATTACCACGACCCAATTGAGATCATCAAACATCTGATGATTGGTTCAGAAGGCACGCTAGGCTTCATCGCTGAGATTACCTATAACACGGTTATCGAACATCCGAACAAGGCTTCGGCTCTGCTGGTGTTTGCCGACATCGAACAAGCCAGTAAAGCCGTTACTACGCTATCAAAAACACCCGTTGCTGCGGTTGAATTGATGGATGGCAGAGCACTACGTTCAGTGGCTGATAAACCGGGTATGCCTGCATTTATGCCGAGCCTAGATTTAGAAGCCGCTGCTATTTTGGTGGAATCACACGCCAGCTCCCAGCAGGGCTTAGATTTACAATGTAAATCAATTTTGGATGCATTGGCTGATTACACGATTGTTGAATCAGTCCCTTTCACGTCCGATCCGAAGACAGTCGCGACTCTGTGGGGCATCCGAAAGGGCATGTTCCCAGCAGTTGGCGCAGTGCGTGAAGTCGGCACTACAGTCATCATTGAAGATGTTGCTTTCCCTGTCGAAAACCTCGCTAACGGCATTCGAGAACTGCAAGAACTGTTCGACAAATACGACTACAGCGAAGCGATCATTTTCGGCCATGCCCTCGAAGGTAACCTGCACTTTGTGTTTACTCAAGGTTTTGACAGCCAAACAGAAATCGATCGCTACGGCGGTTTCATGGACGATGTTGCCGAGCTAGTCGCGGTGAAATACCAAGGCTCTTTGAAAGCGGAACACGGCACGGGCCGAAACATGGCACCTTATGTGGAATTAGAATGGGGCAAAGACGGCTATGCCTTGATGCAACAGATCAAAGCACTGTTCGACCCAGAAAGGCTGCTTAACCCCGGCGTTATCATCAACGACAATCCAAATTCCCACATCACAGACTTAAAGCCGATGCCTGCAGCTGATGACCTTGTCGACCGCTGTATCGAATGTGGCTTCTGTGAGCCTGTTTGTCCTTCTCGCACACTGACTCTATCACCACGCCAACGTATTGTTTTATATCGAGAGCTACAACGCCGCCGTGCAGCAGGTGAAGAGATAGAAGCAAGCGAGCTAGAGAAGACATTTGAATACCAAGGCATTGATACCTGCGCCGCGACAGGCCTGTGTGCCGAGCGTTGTCCAGTGGGAATCAACACCGGCGATTTGATCAAGAAGCTTCGTATTGCCAAATACGAGAAATTTACGCCCATCGCTAAGTGGACAGCGGATCATTTCTCGACCACAACAAAACTGACTAAGGCTGGCCTCAAAACCAACCAAGTGGCGAGTAAGGTTCTAGGCGCAAATACAGTCGGCAAGCTAACCAACGGCTTACGCTCAATGACTAAAGGCGCGACACCGGTTTGGATGCCAGAGATGCCGCAATCCAATAGTCACTCGCTAGCCTCATCACCAGTGACGGCAGAATCCTCAAGCAACCATAAAAAGGTGGTTTACCTGCCTTCGTGTGCAAGTCGAACCATGGGGCAACAAAGCGATGCGGGCGACCAACGTCCTCTAACTGAAGTAACCATGTCTCTGCTTAAAAAAGCAGGATTCGAGGTGATTCTACCGAAGAAGCTAGATGACCAATGTTGCGGGATGCCTTACGACAGCAAAGGTATGACCGACTTAGCCCAATCGAAAGCGCAACAACTCGAAGAAGTGTTGTGGCAAGCCAGTCGTCAAGGTGAATACCCAGTATTAATGGATACCAGCCCATGTGCTAAACGCAGTATTGAGCAGTTCACCAAGCCATTAGAAGTGCTAGAACCAACAGGGTTTGTGAACCAATACCTGCTAGAGCACCTGACACTTGAGCCGCTGCAAGAAACCGTAATGCTGCATGTCACCTGTAGCTCTCGTCGAATGGGTTTAGAAGGTGCGATGTTAAACCTTGCTAAAGCGTGTACCGAAGAGGTGATTGTTCCAGAGCATATTCAATGTTGTGGTTGGGCAGGTGACAAAGGCTTCACGACACCAGAGCTGAATGAAGCAGCAGTTCACCCACTTAAGGAACAAGTGCCGAGCAACTGCACTCGTGGCTTTAGTAACAGCCGAACCTGTGAGATCGGTTTATCGCACCACAGTGGCATTTCGTATCAATCAATCTTGTACTTGGTGGACGAAGTAGCGCAGTAGCTCCACTCATACTGCGAGCAACGTGCTCTAGCTTAAAACGAAAAATGGCAGCCCAATCAGGCTGCCATTTGTTTATTCGATTTAAAACGTATTACCGAGCTAGATATTGCTGAGCTAGCGGCTACTGAGCTAGGCGCATCAACTCTTCTGGCGAGTAGTATTCTGCTTCTGCACCTTTGGCGATTAAGTCGATCACTTGGAACTCGCTCATGTCACCAAACTCTTTGGTTAAGTAATCACGGAACGCTTTCTCGTTCGGCCATTTGCCTCGCACGATATAGCCATCTTCCTTATCGAAATCTTCCGTCTCAAAGAAAGAAAAGTCGGTCATACCAATATTGTGACAATACAAAACGAGATACATGTTGAATCCTTTACACTTAACTAGGGCCTGTTTAACTTTCGAGCCGATCAAAAAGCGTCTCTAAAAAGCAGGGCTAAGGTTACAACATAAATGCTAAATCGAATACCCAATCGGATCGTCAATTTAGAAACCTCAGCGACCGGATCTTTACGTTAGTCATCAAACATCATGTTAATGGCTGCACCCAACAAGATCAGCCCAACAATTGGCCCCATGACTGCTAATGGCGCGCGCTCAATGTATGGAAGGTTCTCTGCGATCATCAAACCCCATTCAGGTGTTGGTGGCTTTGCCCCTAATCCGATGAAGCTCAGCGAGGTCAGACTTAGAGTGATAACCGGTAGCCTCAACATCGCGTGTCTTAACAACGGTGGCAGCACATACGGAAGCAAGTAGAAACGGAAGATTCTAAGCTTACTGGTGCCCCATAGTGGCGCGAGGTGTGTATAAGGTTGAGCCTTGGCTTCTACGATCAAGCTTGAGCAGTGCGCGGCTAACGGCGCCCACGATACCAATACAATCGCGATTAAGGCGCTGTTCGGATTCATCCCCGTTAAACCTGCAACAAGCAAGCCTGCAATGATGTATGGGATACCCTTAGTGATCTCGATAAGGCCTTGGCTAAAGCGGGTGTTGAAACCCATGATGATGCCCGTCACCAAGCTCAAGAACGTTGCCAATATGCCGGCTTGGAAGGTCGTAATCATACCAGAACCAATTCTCGCCAGTAGGTCTCGACCAATGCCATCTGCGCCCAAAGGTGCTTGCCAACTCGGTGATGCCAAGCGTGCGAATTGGCTAGTGTATGGGTCTCGGAATGCAGCCCATACAACGATAGCAATTAGGAAAGAGAAGATCGCAAAAGCAGTGACACGCTTTGCGCGGTTCTGGGTAAAACGAAACGAAGAGTGGCTACTGATGAGCTTGCCGCTTTTCAGGCTGTGGCCAAGAATCAATTGCTGAACAAACAAGCTCATGCTGCTCACGGCAATTGAAAATAGCAGCAACACCAATAAGCCGCCTTGCAGCGTTGGTAAGTCTTGCGCCTTGGCTGCACCAAGAATCATGCGCCCGATACCAGGGATCGAGAAAATAAGCTCAACCGCGACTGCGCCACCAGTTAAGCCAATCACGATCATCGCGATTTGCGGGATCAGACTGCTCAGCGCTCTTTTCAGCGCAAAGCGAATAATTTGATTGGAATGAACGTTGGCACTGAGCCAAGTGATCACCCAAGGTTCATTGAGAACGCGTTGTAAACTGTCTCTGAGTAGGCGACTAAACAGGCCGCTAGCAGGCAGTGCGAGCGCTAAACTCGGTAGCCAGATATCTTGCCAGCCTTGCCAACCATACGGTGGCAGCCAACCTAACCAGATTGAGAATACCAGTATTAATACCGAGGCGACCACATACTCTGGCAACGATATTAATACGGTGCTTAAACTGCTGTAACTCTGCCCCAGTTTGCCCTTCTTCCAACTGCGTAAGGTAGCCAGTAAGCCTGCACCGCACAGTACGAAAGTCATCACAAGTGCGCTAGACATCAAAAACAGAGACGTAGACGCTGTCTTTTGAATACCTAGCGCAACCGAGGAACCATCAATCCATGATTCACCTAGATCACCTGAAAAAGCACTTCCTACCCAGTCGATCAGGCGTTCAATGGCTGAACGGTCCAGCTGAAGATCAGCGCGTACCGCCGCTAAAGCTTCAGGCGTAAGCAGGTGTTGTTGCCCCGCCCTAGCCCGCAGAATAGATTGGCTTGGATCGATGCCTGCGATGTCAGGCATCAAACCAACAAGAATCACCACCACAATCAGTGAGGCGATTCTTGATAGCCAAGGCGTCAAGATAAATAGAGTTCGACGCAGAGTCTCAGCAGATAACATTTATTTAGTTAGCCTGTGTTGCCGGGTTAACTTGTGTCGTTTGATCAACCAAGCGACGTTCACTTGGGTCACGAACGACATTGCTTACACGCTCACTTTCACCTTGAATCACACGTTCGTGAAGCAGCGGGATAGCCGCGAAATCGTTAAGGATTTTTTGTTCAGCTTCGATGATCGCTTGGTGACGCAGCGCACCTAGTGGTTGTAGGTCAGCGTGATTCAGTGCTTTATCTACCTCTTGAGAACAGAACTGGCCAAGGTTGAATGAACCCTTACAACCAAAGTCGCTCATCATGTAAGCCACTGGGTCACCCGAATCTAGAACCGTTGCACGAGAAAGGATAAACGCGTCGAACTTACCAGATAGCGCATCGTTCTCGATCTGAGCGTATTCACGAATATCCAGCTCAACCTTGAAACCAGCCGCTTCAAGTTGTTGTTTCAGTAGTGCTGCCACTTCTGGAAGCTCTGCACGATCGGTAAAGGTACCGATAACAATGCTTTCGCCGTTCGCTTTTAGCGTTTTTTCGACTGCCGGGCCTTCAGGTCGAATTGGTTCAGCCCAAGCAAGTGCAGGACCTAATAGGCCTTGTGCGATATCCGCGTGGTTTTCATAAACAGTATTCACAATCTGCTCACGGTCTACTGCAGCTGCCGCTACCTTACGTAGTTCAATATCGCTAAATACGCCTGACTTGTTGTTCAGGTAAAGCGTATTAGTGCGAGGCATTGCCACTTCGTAAAGTAGGTTCGGATCAATGGTCGCGATTTGTGAAACGGGTACCGCTTCAACGACGTCAGCCGTGCCGGTTCTCAACGCTGCAGCGCGAGCAAAACCATTAGGAACGTATTCTGCAATTACAGATTCAACTTGCGCTTTTTCTCCCCAGTAGCCATCAAAACGTTTCAGTTTCGCGCTTGTTGTGCCGTTGATTTCAGTCAACTCAAACGGGCCAGTACCTGCGCCAATTGGACTAACACGGCCATCTTCTTGATAAGCACTTGCTGCAAGAATCGCTAATTGAGGGCTTGATAAACGGCTTGGTAAAAGAGGGTCATCAAAGCTGGTTTTAATCTCTACACGGTAGTTGTCCATCGCTTTCACTTCTAGCTCTACGCCATCTAGGATGCGCGGCTTAGGTGCTGCTTCAAGCGCTTTTTGTAGAGAGTTCACTACAGAGTTTGCCGTTAATGTCGAACCATCATGGAATTTAACGCCTTGGCGAATCGTGAACTGCCAAGTCAGAGGATCAAGATGTTTCCAATCCGTTGCCAACATAGGTTGTGCTTCTGAGGTTGGGCTCAGGTTAACCAGAGTTTCTGCTGTGCTCCAACGAGATAACTTAAAAGCGTCATCAGAAAGTGGCGATAAACCCGTTCTTGGTGGTTGCATCATCGCAACTCGAATTTCAGATTTTACTGCGGCATCGCTAGACCCTGGTTGAGAGTCAAAACAGCCCGTCAAAGGCAGAGCCAACGCAAGCGCGCAAGCCAGTTTGATTGAATTAAAACGCATAATTATTTTTTCTCTGTAGCTGTATTTTTTTAATAAATAAGGTTGTGTTTAACAAGTAGATTTCGAAAGAGGCTGAGACTCGATCAGCATCTGAGTCGCAGGATGAGCAGGTTTACTCATCACTTGATCGGTCGGTCCGTGCTCCACCATTTCACCATGGTCGAGTACCAGTATTTCTTCACAAAGGGCTTTTGCGGCACCTAAATCGTGCGTAACCAAAATAAGGCGCATATCGCGCTTCTTTTTTAATGAATTAACCAAGTCCAACAACCTTTGACGATTCACAGGGTCAAGGCTAGCAGTAGGTTCATCGGCCACCAGCACTGCGGGTCTAACGACAAGAGCCCGAGCAATCGCCACACGTTGAGCTTGACCTGTAGAAAGCTGATTAGGTTTCAGTAAGAGCAAACTGGCAGGCAATCCAACGTCTGACAGCGCTTCTTCAATGATGGCTTCATGATTACCCGAAACATCTAAGTTGCTTAACGGTTCGGCTAAGATCTGTCGAACGGTATAGTAAGGGTTGAGGCTAGTGTGGGGCTCTTGTGGCACCAATTGAATCAGCCGACACACCGTTGCTTGCGCTTTGCTATCGCGAATTGGGAGCGAATAACCGAACAAGTTTATTTGACCAAAGGTTGGCGCTTTAAGGCCAAATAGCAGTTCAATTAACGTTGATTTACCGGCACCAGAACGCCCAACAATTGCTAGGCTTTTGTCTTCAACATTAAGGTCTATGTTCTGCAGCGCTTTAAACGCTTTACCACCCAACCAACTTGGTACGGAGTAGTAGTGAACACTCACATTGTCGAACTGAATCTCTGTCGATGTTTGTGTTTCTGAATCAGTCACTGGCATTAATGGCGAGGCTTCTGAGTTTAGTGGTAAGGTCGAGCTCATTCGATTAAGTCTCTCAATGAACAGCAGAAAGCGTGAGAGCTCGACTCAAGTGCATGTTTCGGTGCACCGTAAGCCACCACACCACCATCATCGATGACCAACAACTTGTCACACGCCAACGCGCTATGCAGGTCATGGGTGATGAGTAAACCACCAATTTGACGTTGTTTAACATTGTGTCGAATCAGCTTAAGTATCTCTTGCTCTGTCACCGGATCTAACGCACTGGTTGGTTCATCGGCGATGATAATATCGGAGTTACTCAGCAAGCCAATCGCAATACACACACGTTGGCGTTGCCCACCCGAAATTTGGCTCGGGTACAACGGCAAGATGGTTTCTGGATTAGGAAAACCAAGTTGAATCAGCAACTCGGTAATTTTGATTTTGTCTTTTGATTTAAGCTTGGTGCGAGTTCCCGTCAAGGCAAGGCAGAGTTGGCCTTCTATTGAAACCAGAGGGTTTAACGCTTGAAGCGCATCTTGGAAGATAACTGCGGGGCGCTGTGCTGCAGTTCTTTGCAACATCGGCAAACCACACACAGCTTCACCAGATAGAGAAATATGACCTTCAACTTCAACCGTCTCTGGCAGAAACCCCGCAATAGCGCGAGAAAGCATCGACTTACCAATACCTGAAGGACCCATGATCGCCAACAGCTCACCTCGATAAACATCGAAGTGGATATCTTGGAAAAGGATTCTCGAAGAGGTTTTGATCGTTAATCGGTCAACAGACAAAAGTGGGGCGTTCACGCAGATACTCATATATAGATGTTATAACATAACAACTCTATCATTTAGCCGACATGATGAAAAGAGAACATTGAACTGTATCGCATTTTATTTGCTGTTTGATTGACCAATTTTCATTAGGGCGTGTTGACCCTTCGAGGTGATTTTTACCGATACAAAAAAGCGCTCACTAAATTTATCGTGTAAAAATAGTAAAGCGCTTTGATAAAGTATTACAGGTGGTGATTAGGTTACTTAGTTAATGGCACCCTGAGCGGCATCTTCGACTGGGTAACACTTCTGCTTAACTTGTGCGATGAACGGATACAGGAACGCAATACGCCCAAGATAGAACAGAGTAAACGCCAACCACAAACCATGATTGCCCCAAATATCGATTGTGAATGCCTGTACCGCTAAGAATACCAACAAAGTCGCGATGCTTGAGTTTCTAACCGGACGCGTGGTTCCCGTTCCGGTAAAAATGCCGTAAACCGTTAAGCCAAAGCCTGCCACTAGCGGGAACACGATTAACCATGGAGCCATCTCTTGATATAGAGCGACTAGCGCTGGAATATCGGTAAACAAGAAAACAATGCTGTCTTTAAATACCAAGGTCAACAACGTCAGCGCAGCAATAAAACCGGCCGTCCATTGGAAGTTAAGCTTTAATACTCGATCCAACATTGAAGGTTTCTTCTGTCCTACTGCTTTACCAGCAAACACACTCGATGCGTTGGCAATACCGTCAAACATGTAACTGACTATGAAGGTCACCTGCATCAAGATCGCGTTAGCCGCTAGAACATCCGTACCCAGTTTAGAGCCTGTACGCGCCATCATGTTGAAGAACACCAAGATACAAATGGTGCGAAGTAATAGATCAGTATTCGAAAAGATGATTGTCGATAGGTCTTTCTTGGTCATCTTCGAGCCTTGCAAGAACTCAGAGATCGAAATATTGCTGGTCTTCATCACCAAGGTCACACCAATCGCAAAGGTGGTAACTTGTGCAATCAAACTTGCGTAAGCCACACCTGCGACACCCAGATCGAAATAGAGTACAAACACCGCATCTAAAACAATGTTCAACACGTTACCAAACACTTGTGTATAAAGAACTTCTTTGGCTTTCGCCTGCCCCATTAACCAACCAATAATGGTGTAGTTGAGCAACACAAAAGGCGCGCCATAAATCAAAATATTGAAGTAGATATGCGCGTGATCGGCCACATTGGCTTCAGGCTCTATCACCCACATTGCGCCTTGCCAGATGAGTGGTTGTATCAAGATCAAGATCAAACCCACCAAACCAGACAGCACAAACGGACGCATCAAACTACCCGCCAAATCAGAGCGATTCCCCTTGCCCAGTGCCATCGCACTTTGCCCCGTGGTACTGACACGGAAAAAGCCAAACAACCAATACATGGTGTTCATAATGATGGTGCCGATCGCCACGCCACCAATCAGTTCAGCAATACCAAGTTGGCCGATAACAGCGGTATCCACCGCACCTAGTAGAGGCTGTGTCACCGTTGAGATGATGAAAGGGAAGGCAATTTTCAGATAATCTTTGTGGGTAATGGTCATATATTCTAGCGAGTGATATTAAGAACTATTTGCAATTAGAGCGGGATGCTATCGTTTAATCCGTACGTTGTCATCATTTACTTAGAGTCGTTTATCAACAAGCTTCTCTCTCATCGCACCATCAACATAAGAGCCCTTTCTGTCATTGAGCGAGCAAATTAGCCACAACAAATGAGTAAAATCACGCTCGACAAAACACAACAAAACCAATTACAGAGCCAACTCAATGGTTAACCTAGTAAAGGCTCAGTAAAAACTCACGGGAAGGTAGAAATCGAGTTCGAATATTTCATCACTATTAAGAAAGTGATTCTGATGATAATGCACGTACGCAGGAGTAGATCGCTGTTTGAAACCAGATGTGGGTAGCCATTTTTCTAACACCATACTGATCTGTGGTAGCAGCTCGCCGTAGCGGCCATTCAATCTAAATACGGCATGTAAACCACCCGGAATCACCATCTGGTTCACGACACTACGATACTTAATCGGTTCATCAATCGCGATACACGCCACATAACGACACTGATCCATTTCAACCCAAGCAGGGTTTGAGTGATGCAAACCAAATTGACTCGAAAAATCACGCTGTTCTGAATTCGCCCACGCTTTCAATATCAACCACGCATTGCGAATGGATCGGTTATAGCCCGTATGTCGAACGTAGGCCGCCATGCGTTCAGGCACTTCAACGATCTTGGGTTCGGGCAATACTCGCTGCGCCACATTCAAATAGCCCGCCGCCACTTCGGGATCTTTCAAATAGGGTTTTTCTGCTACTTGTAAATCATGCTTACGCCATTCTCCGGGCGACATATTAAAGGTCGCTTTAAATGCTCGACTAAACGAAGACACAGAACTAAAGCCACATTTATGCGCGATCTCAACCACAGACGAGCTGGTATCGAACATCAATTGATTAGCCGCATACTCCATTCGAGTGCGTCGGATATATTGATGCAGCGACTCCCCGACCACACTTTTAAAGGTGCGATGAAAATGCTGTTCTGAATAGGCCGCTATCTCAGATAACTCTTTGGCTGACAAAGGCTGACTGATGTCTTGGTGAATATGGAACAGGACATCATTGATTCGCGATATGTGTTGACGTGACATCGTTTAAATAGCATAAATGGACATGTTTAAGAGCATAAACGGACACGCTAGTTTTTACAATTGCCGTGTAATATCAAGCGATAGAATAAAAACGATAAACGACGAGACCCAACACATGGAAATCGCACAGTCATTACAACAGATTCAATCTTCATACATTCGAGAGATCCTCGCAGCCGCAAGTGATCCAAATGTCATCTCATTGGCCGGTGGTTTACCGGACGAGAAAACATTCCCAATCGATTTAATGAAGCCAACGCTAGAAAACCTAGCGAACATGCCTGAAGTTTTCCAATACGGCTCTACTGCCGGTTACGGCCCGTTGCTTGACCACCTAACACAAAGCTACCAATTGCCAGAAACTCACACAGCAATGATCTGTACTGGTTCTCAACAAGGTTTGGATTTGATTGCGCGTGCGTATGTCGACCCGGGTGATGTGGTTGTGATGGAAGCGCCAAGCTACTTAGGTGCGATGCAGGTGTTTGGCCTAGTTCAAGCAAACATTGCGACCGTGTCTCAAACTGAATTTGGCCCGAACCTAGATGAACTGGAAACGTGCTTTGCACAGCAATCACCGAAGATGTTCTATGCCGTGCCTGATTTCCACAACCCAACCGGCGTGTGCTGGGCAACAGAAACTCGTCAAAAAGTGGCTGAGCTATGTATCAAATACAACGTGGCATTCATTGAAGATGCACCATACCGTGAGCTACGTTTCACAGGTACAGAACTGCCGTTGGTTTCTTCGTTCTGCCCTGATAACTCTATCGTTCTTCGTTCATTCTCTAAGATTGCATCGCCAGGTTTACGTATTGGCGCGGTAACAGGCAAACGCAGCTACCTTGAGCCACTGATCAAAGTGAAGCAAGGCGCGGATTTACACTCAAGTGTACCAATGCAAGCGCTGCTTGTTGGTCTTCTAAAACATGAAGACTTTGGCGTACACATGGAAAACATTCGCACCCTGTACAAGTCTCGTTATGAGGTGCTGTTCTCAGAGCTAGAGAAACAACTGCCTGCTGACTGTGTACTGAAAGCGGTAGACGGCGGGATGTTCATTTGGGTTGAGATCCCAGAGTGTGACACCTTCGAACTGGCTAAAACCTTGCTATCGAATGGCGTGGCAGTAGTACCAAGCCCAGTATTCTATCCAAAGGCCGATGAAGCCAAAGCCGCACTGCGCTTAAACTTCACCAACGCCAACCCAGAAGAATTGACGGAAGCGGTAAAACGCTTAGCAGAAGTACTTAACCAAGCGTAATCGCTGACAATACTGGCCGCTTTGGTGATTGCCTGATCGGCTTATTACTGAGTAAAGCTGTCACGAGTCAGCATTAAAAGCCAATGTCATTCTCAACAAGAGAGCCACATTGGCCTTAATTCTAGGTCTCCATAAAGCACAGAAAGGACGTCAGTTTGCCGCATTGTATTATCGAACACTCATCTACTATTGATGGTCAGCAACTCAACCAAAAAGTGTTTCTCGGCGCGATGGAATCTCAGCTGTTCTCACCAACAGGAGAAGACATCAAAGTACGCAGCCTTGCCTATCAGCATTACCAAACCGGCGAAGTAAAAGAAGACTTCGTGCATGTCTCTGTGCGTATTTTGTCTGGGCGTAACGAAAGCGTTAAAGCGATGCTCTCCAAGTCCATATTGGATCAATTACTGACTCTTTCACTATCTAATGCTTCGCTGACCGTTGAGATCATTGATATTGAGACAAGCAGCTATTCAAAAGCCTTAGTTTAAAGGCAAATCACAAGCGTACATCCCCGCAACAATAGGGGATTCTAAAAACATTCGTTAACAGCATGGAGCAATGAAATGGAATTGGTGATTGGTAACAACCCAGAATTGATAACGCAAGCACAGTCCATTCGTCATCAAGTATTCGTTGTTGAACAAGGTATTCCCCATGTGTTGGATCTTGATGGGTTAGACCCAGTATCACATCATGCACTCATCACCGATGAAGATAATTTAGTCGCGACGGCACGCTTGCACATTGATGAATTAGGACATTCAACCATGGCACGTGTTGCTGTTCTTCAGCCTTATAGAGGATCAGGTATCGCGTCTAAAATTGTACGTGCACTTCTAAATCACGCTTCTGAACATGGTGTCAAAGTCATTGAAATCCACGCCCATCAATACCTAAAAGGTTACTATGAAAAGTTCGGCTTTGAGTTCATTCGTGAAGTGGAAATCGTCGGAGAACACCAACTCATTGAGATGAGATACTAAATAAGTTCATAGCCGAAGATTCAATAGACAACAAAGCACCACTCCTTATTTGAGTTAAAACTGCTTTTCAAATAACGGCCTTTTCACCACACCTAAAGCCACACCAAAAATAATGTTATATAGCCCTACGTTTGGTTGGTTTTTGTCCCGCACCGCCTTGGTTATACTGCGCCTGATTTTAATAAGCCAACAAGACAGAACTAAGTTGAAATACTCAGTTCTGATCACAACAGGCAACCGCTCTGGATTTACGTTCCAGCTCGCAGAAAGGAAAAACCATGTCTCAATATGTTGTATGTGCTCTGTATAAATTCGTAGCACTTGATGATTACCAAGAAATTCGCCAGCCACTAACCGACGTGTTAGAAGCCAACCAAATCCGCGGTACTTTGTTACTTGCGAGTGAAGGCATCAACGGTACCGTTGCAGGTAAGCGCGAATCGATCGACGCCCTTCTTCAATGGTTCAAACAAGATTCTCGCTTGGCTGATGTTGTTTACAAAGAGTCGTTCAACGAAGAACAACCATTCAACCGCACCAAGGTTAAGCTCAAGAAAGAGATCGTAACCATGGGTGTTGAGGGCATCGACCCTCGCCACGTTGTCGGCACTTACGTTAAACCAAACGAATGGAACGCTCTGATTTCTGATCCAGATGTGATTCTGGTTGATACTCGTAACGACTACGAAGTGGACATCGGCACCTTCAAAAATGCTGTGAACCCAAACACAGAAACCTTCCGTGAATTCCCTCAATACGTTGAAGACAACCTTGATCCTAAGAAACACAAGAAAGTCGCGATGTTCTGTACTGGCGGTATTCGTTGTGAAAAATCAACAGCCTACATGAAAGAGCAAGGCTTTGATGAGGTTTACCACCTTGAAGGCGGCATTCTTAAGTACCTAGAAGAAGTACCAGAAGAAGAGAGCATGTGGGAAGGCGACTGCTACGTATTTGACGGTCGTGTTGCCGTTAACCACCAGCTAGAAAAGAGTGGCTACGATGTATGTAACGCGTGTCGTCTACCAATCACAGAAGAAGACAAAGCCTCTGAGCATTTCGAGAAAGGCGTAAGCTGCCCTAAGTGTATTGATAAGCACAGCGACGAGCAGAAAGCCCGTTTCCGTGAACGTGAAAAGCAAGTTCAACTGTCGAATGCTCGTGGCGAAACTCACGTAGGTGGCGAAGCTGCCCACCTTATCGAGCAACGTAAAAAAGAGAAGCTTGCACACAAAGAGCAGCAGCGCTCTGGCAAAAAAACTCAGTAGTATTTGATCCTACTAAAATAACAAAGGGCATTAACGCATCCAAACTGGAACGTTAATGCCCTTTTTTGATCCTGCTCGCGCTTTGTGTTTAGGAACACATTTATCTTCAAGAATAGGCTCTATACTGAAGTTAATTAGACAAGTGAGGAAGTGCCAATGCTCAATGAAAACCATGCCTTTATCTTAGATTTCCCAGATCTTAAATTAGACATTGTTCAGCTCAACCACGACGACGAAAAATTCAAAGCAGATATGCAGAAGTACCACCAACTCGACTACGACATCCGTCAGCTAGAAATCTCTGGCAGCCCTATCGATGACGACAGCATGCACAACCTCAAAGTAGAACGCATGGAGCTCAAAGACTCGCTACACAAACAGCTCACACGCCATCACGCGCTTAAGATCGTATAGAAAAATCAGTCCAAAACTCTATTTTAAGCCATGCACTACGCATGGCTTTTTGGTTTTATAACATCGTAAAATCAAAAGCTAATTCGTCCTCTTCAATTATGTTACTGTTTGCTTATTCTAAGGCGTTTGATAAGGAAGCAAGCAAAGTGGCAATAAAAGAAGAGAACATACAACTCCAGCTTGTTTCAAACTCTGAGTTCGAAGAACTGTTTGCGAGTGTTAAACAAGGTCTTTTCATACACGTAGATAGCGTTTTTGGGTGGGATGATGACTTTCAACGTCAACGTCTAATCAATGATTATCATCCTTCTTGGTTTCATTGGATATATCGCGAAGATGAGAGAGTAGGACTCGCCTGCTTTAAGCCTTATGACAACGCATACCATATTCATCTGCTGATCATTTTCCCTCAATACCAAGGTCTTTCGCTGGGTAAGCAAGTCATGGCTCTCATACATAAGAGAACCATGGAAGAGCAACGAAGCCAAGTGACTCTGTCGAGCTTTAGAAGTAACACTCGCGCCATTAGCTTTTATCAATCACTGGGCTATCACATTGTTGATGATAGTGATGTTTACTTCGTAGGGATGGGGCTCGATCTAGGCCACAAGCTCCCCTAATTAAACGCCCTAGCCACTCGCCCATTACTGCTCAATTCGTAATGACCAATATAGGCAGGGATAAATACCGATTGCCCTTTGGTGAGTGTTAGGTGTTCACCTTTCTGGCTCATTAGCGTTAAATCATCATCGATTGCCATTAAGATTTCAGCACCACTTGTGATGACTTCTTCTTGCTTTGGGCCATGAAAGATATTGAAATCAAAGTCACTAACCGGGATATCATAGCGATCACATTGACCCAGTTTTGAGGGTGCCAATAACAAGCGATCAAACGGAATTGGCGTAAACTCTGTACACGCGACTAACTCAGGGACATCAATGTGTTTTGGCGTTAAACCAGCGCGCAACACGTTGTCTGAATTAGCCATAATCTCAAGCCCGGTTCCCTTAATGTAAGCATGTGGAGTGTTTGCGTTCAAATACATCGCTTCACCTGGCTTCAGTGTGATCAGGTTCAGCAGTAGAACACAAAATAGTCCGATATCGTTCGGGTACTGGTGGCTAAGCTCAGTAACCAAAGCAAACTCAGCTTGGTCTTGATGAGACGCTGCGTAAGTCAGAAGTTGCTCTAATGCTCGGTGTTTACGTTGGTCATCTAGAGTTAACAGATCACGAAAAAACGCTTCTAAGCCTAGAGAATCAAGGTGGTTGCCAAACTCTTCAACCAAATTAGCCAACTCGCTCGAATCCAACTTTCTGAACAACCCTAATATTTCATTGAATTCTCGAAAGCCATTCATCGCTTGATATTCGGTGATCGCGTAAACCAATTCAGGTTTGTGGTTAGAGTCTTTGTAATTACGATGCCCTGCAGCCAGAGGGATTCCTGCTTGCTCTTCTCTTGCAAAGCCAACCTCTGCTTGCTGCTTGTTTGGGTGAACCTGAACAGATAGCGCTTTTTCTGCTGCCAAGATCTTAAACAAGAAAGGCAGTTCACCGAACTCCTGCGCAATATCGCTTGATAGATAAGCGGGTTTATTCTTGTTAATCAGCTCAGATAGAGACACTAAATGTTGGTCCAGCTTGACCATTGAGCAGCCCTTCGGATGCGCTCCCATCCAAACTTCCGCTTGCGGCTCTTGTGACTCATTCTTAAAGCCAAACAGTTCACGTATCGAAGAAATGCTCCCCCATGCATAATTTTGGATGGTGTTTTCCATTGGGAAAAATGAGTGTTCTGAGAAGTGGCTGAGTGACATGACAATTTCCGTAGTGAGCCCTTTGAACACAATTCAGAGAGCTGATTTCTAATAACGTAAATAATTAGAAAGACTACAGAGAGCAGCTAGAACCCACATGAGATGAGGTCTTAGACGCAATAGGAAAAATTCTTAGAAACAGGTGAGAACGATGAAAAGCGTGAAAAAAGTCACATTTGAGTATCACGTATAGAAAGCGCCGAAAATAAGATAGCGGCTTGTATCGCACTGGATACAGCAGCGATACAAGCATCTGAATACAAACACTAGTGACTATCTTGTTATCGATCCTTAAAAAACAGAGCGAACCTCTGCACTTTTCTGAGGTGATTGAGCTTGTAAAAAAGGCAGTAACAGCAAGCCAATAACGGCCGCACAAGTAGAGATGGTAATGAAGAACCCACTCCAACCGTAAGTTTCTAGAACGAGCGCTAATGGGTAACCAGAAAGTGCTGCTCCCATATAAGCAAACAAGCCAACAAAACCTGTCGCCGCCCCGGCAGAGTCTTTATGTGAACATTCAGCCGCCGCCATGCCAATAAGCATTTGAGGGCCAAAAACAAAAAAGCCTACACAAAACAGCCCAGCGGCTTGAAACACAAAGTTGGTTAAAGGCATAAGCCATAAAGCCGAAACCGAAAGGAAGATGCCAATTGCAAACAGGATGTTCATCGGGCCACGGTTACCACCAAACAGCCTATCCGATCCCCATCCGGCCACAAGTGAGCCAACAAAGCCACCTATCTCAAACAGAGACAACGCAGCGTTGGCGTTTATCAAACTGTAATCGTGTTCTTCGGTGAGGTATAAATTGCCCCAGTCGTTAACTGCCGTTCTTACGATGTAAACCAACACATAGCTAAAGGCGAGCAACCAAATGTACTTATTGCTGAACACATAGGTTTTCAGTATTTCTCGATAGCTTAACCCTTGTCCATGGCTCTCTTGCGCTAATTCTAGGTGATCATTGCGCCACTTCCCTACAGTCGGAAGTCCCATGGTGGTGGGCTTGTCACGTAAGCGCCAGCAGACAATAAGACCGATAAAAACACCAATCACACCCGGCCAGATAAACCCAGCTCGCCAACTGAATTGCAGCGTCAGATAACCCACAAGAATAGGGATAAGCGCCCCGCCAACGTTGTGTGCTGTATTCCAGATTGCCCAGCGAAAGCCTCTTTCGGAGCGAGAATACCAAGTCGTCAATAACTTGGAACACGATGGCCAGCCCCAACCTTGGAACCATGCATTCAGTACCCACAGCGAGATAAAAGCCGCTAACGAACTCGAAAAGCCAAACGCGATGTTTATCAGACCAGTCGCGATTAGGCCAAGCCCCATGAAGTAACGCGGGTTCGACCGATCCGATATCGTGCCTGATATAAATTTCGATAAGCCATAAGAAAGATAAAAGAGCGTGCCAATTAAGCCGATATCGCCTTTGTCCAAACCAAGATCGGTGATCATGGCTGGCGCGGCATAATTAAAGGTTTTACGAGTGAAGTAAAAACCTGCATAGCCGACATACATTCCTATCATGATGTGAAGGCGCCAATAGCGATAACTCTGGTTGACCTCATCATCAGCTAGAGCATCACTCTTCGACGTTGTTGAGCGCAGAAATCCAAACATATTCGTTCTCACACTTTGGGTAATGTAACGCTGATATTGGTACCCGAAGACGAGCCATTAGCGTTGATTGTCATCTTGCCGCCGAGCGCCTGAACACGCTCTTGCATACCGCGAACACCCATTCCTTTGAGAAGATCTTGCGCTGTAAAACCAATGCCATTATCTGATATCTGAAGATAAGCCTGGTCACCTAAAAGCAGTTCAATTCTGATTTCGCTCGCGTTGGCGTATTTAGAGGCATTGTTTAGAGATTCTTGGCACAGCCTGAAGATAGTGACCTTAAGCGTGTCACTCAAACACGAGTAATCACCTTGCCAATTTAACTGAATATCAACGCCGAGATCCGAAAACTCCATCTCTCGAATAAGCTGTTCCACGGAATCTTTTAGGTCAAGATCGTCCAACATCTTAGGTCTTAGTTTTGTAAGTAGACGTTTGGTGGTGTCATAAACATTCAAAGACAATGACTCAATGGTACCCGCACAACGAGCGCTCATTTCAGCGGCATCGACGCGTTTAATGATGCTTGCCTGAGTACGAATTGCCGTGATGTTTTGGCCGATCTCATCATGCAACTCACGCGCAATATCACGACGAACCGACTCTTCAGCCGTCACTAACTGACGTGAAAGGTTTTGATTCCTAGAGAGTTCACTGCGTAATTTCGAGTTGAGGTCTTTCTGCTTTTGAACCGCTAAACCAAGCAGTATACCTGTGATGGTTTGAGCAGATAGAGACAAGAGTAAGTCGGTAATTTCGAGTTTGGATGTTCCGCTGTGGGCTGCAATCAACGCGACACTATTTAACATTGTTGCAAGCAAAGCGCCTTGCCATCCGTAACGAACAGCGAGCAAGATAATAGGGATCGCCATACAGAATGGGGCGAAGCGCCTTAGTTCATCAGGCAAACTGGTTTGTATCAAAATACTGGCCACCAACAAGACGCTATATAAAGCGATGTGCCGGATTTTAAACTCTACAACATTATGGATTAAGTAAGAGCTCAGTGGCGCCCACTTATTTTGGAATAGATAGTTCCAGACCAGATAACACATAGGCACCAGCATCAGTCCACCCGTGATACTCGCTAACCACACCATGTAAACGGCTGGTACATGAGAACCCACCACAGCAACGTTAATTGATGCGGTGACCATGATTAAGCTTGCCATCACTAACAAATGACGATTCTGATCACCAGAATAATAACGCTTGGCAATTAGCGTGGCAGGAATACTCAGTCCACTGGCGATGAGTATCGTCAGCCATTGAGGCTCATCAAGCAGTAAAGCTAAAGCGATCGCAAGCCCCCACTCTGCGATATAGATAGCAGGCCAATAGTGAGTGCGAGTGTGCAGCGTCATTCCCAATCGAAGTGAAAATGGGAAAAGCAGAATGGCTAACTCAGGGTCATTAATGAAATAGAAGGCAATAACCCACAAACAGAACCATGCACAGCCAGCCATAAAAATCCCACACAGGGAGGTGGCTAGGTAAGAACGCATTAGTACTGGTCTTGTGTAAACAATTTAGCTAACTCGACGTTATTCTTAACATTGAGTTTGTCCATCGCATTGGCACGGTGTACATGCACCGTTTTATGGCTAACCCCTAGCTCTACGGCAATAGATTTTACATCGAGCCCTGTTGCCAATAGCTGACACACTTCGCTTTCTCTGCGGGTGAGCTGATTTAAAGAGGCTTTATTCTTCATGGGCGTCGCAAGCTTTATAGCGATATCGGGCGTGAGATAACAGCCACCATTTGCGCTCGTGTGTACGGCTTGGATTAACTCATCAGGGCTACAGCGCTTGCTGAGATAACCTTTAGCTCCTAACTCTAATGACTTCTCAACCATCGCCGGAGAGTCATGAACGCTCAACATGATGCTGGCAATGCCCGATGGAATCTCTTCCAATAAGCTCAGGCCACTTTCGTCCTGCATTGAGATATCCAAGATCACGATATCAGGGTGACAGCTTGGCAATCCTAGGCGCGCTTCTGCCGCAGAGTTGAATTCACCCACGACCGTAATATCAGCTTCAAGACTGAGTAATTGAGCAAAGCCAGATCGAACAATGACGTGGTCATCAACAAGCGCAACATTAATCATGATATTAACCAGAATTAAGAGTAAGAAAGAAAAATAGCCCCAACAGGAGCTATCTAAAATTAAGTTTATTGATAGAGATGATACTGAATCGAACTAACGATTGGTATGATCTCACGTGCTTTAAACCAATAAAGCACGTGAGACTCGCTACGCGTTTTGAGACGCTAAGTGCATTTTCTTAGCGTGGCGAATCTTCTTCTCTTCCGCAACCGCAACGAATAGCAGTAACACGATACAAATGGCAGCTGATGTATCAAGCGCTGCGAACGTGCCTTTCCAACCCGTTAAGCCAAAAATAGGCGTGCCGTCTGCAATCATACCTAGGCCAAGTTTGGCAAAGCTGTCACCAATTAAGTAAGCAAATGTGCCTTTCACACCATCTGCAACACTGATTGCTTTCTTAGGCACGAAACCTACTGCAGCAACACCAATCAGCAACTGAGGACCAAACACAAGGAAACCAAGCACAAACAGTGATGCTAAGTACATGAACTCACTTGTTGCATGTTGATAGAACTCTAGAGAAACGATGATAAGGCCAAGCGACACACAAGCAACCAAAGCACGGCGCCCGTTCGCAAGGTCAGATAGATAACCCCACATTAACGTACCGACTAGTGCACCAACCTCAAACAGAGTGAAGCCTGAAATCGCAGTTTCCTTTGATAGACCTAGCTCTTGATACGCATAAACGGTAGACCATTGATCGATACCGATACGAACAATGTATAAGAAGATATTCGCGAAGCAGAGCAACCAGATCACTTTGTTTTTCAGGATGTATTCAACAAAGATCTCTTTCTTAGTCATTTGATTTTCTTCAGCAGCCGTATCTTCTTCGCTGACTTCTTCATCAAACAACTCTTCAACCGTACCTAGACCATAGGCTTCTGGAGAGTCATTACCAAAGCGCATACCAATAAAGCCAACCACAATCGCAATGATTGATGGGAACACGAACATACCGATCACGTTGCCATCAAATAGGTAGTTAGCGCCGAACAGAGCAACACCAGCGGCACCTGCGCCACCTACGTTGTGCGACATATTCCAAAGGCCTAAATAAGAACCACGCTTGTTACGAGGCGTCCATTTAGTGATGGTCGAGTAGCTTGAGGGACCGCCGGTACTTTGGAAGAAACCACTCAACGCATAGAAGGCAACCATCAGGAATAAGCTAGCACTACCGCCGCCCATACTGAAGCTAAAGCCCAACATGGCAATACCAGAAAGAACAAGCATGAATGGTAGGAACTGCTTAGTGTTTTTACCATCGGCATAATAGGAAACGACGGTTTTACCAATTCCGTAAGTGATAGAGAAACCCAGACCGATAAGACCTAGATCCGTCATCGATAACCCATAAGTAGAAATCATGTCGTTTTGCGCGACATTGAAGTTCTTACGGACCAAATACATGGTTAGATAACCAATGAACACGACTAGGTAAGATTGTAGGAATGGTTTAAACCACATTTTTCTTCTAGTTTCGACCGGAAGATCCAGCGTCGGTTTTCGAACCTGATCTAGGAACTTTAACATTGTGAACTCTCTTATTATTTATGAGGTCTGCACGGCATAATTGCGACCATGCATTGTTTGTTATTTGACAGGGAAATAATAAGGAGTCTAAAAATCGACCGCATGAGAGAGGGTCTTAGAATAACTAGGAAAAATTCTTAGTTCAGAATTGGGAGTCAAGAAAGCGTGAACAGCATCACTTTGTTTACGGTCTGTTATGTATTGATATTACGATAACAAAAGTCTCTCATTTCAAGGCGGACGAACCTTGTAAACGAACAGAAACAAGTGAAACACTTCGCAACAAACAAAGCATTATTCATAATGGTTGCCTGACATTGCATTGATAAAGTTTGAATCCTTTTATAAACACATTTTTAGGTTCCAACTATGAATTCAATGGTCAAATCATCACTTGCGATTGCTATTAGCCTTCCACTACTTACTGGGTGTGTGACACCTGGTGAAGATGATCCCAATGCGAGCACCAAACAGGGCGCTGTCGGTGGCGCACTGTTAGGACTCACGATAGGTGCATTAACAGGTGATGCAGAGCTAGCAATGAAAAGTGCCGTTGTCGGCGGAGTAGCCGGCGGGGTTGCAGGTGCAGGTAACGACATTAGAAGTAATCGAGACAACATTCGTCACGATAGCCGTAACGAAGCCATTGCGCATACCAACGTGAACGCAGCAACAGCAACAGAGACGAAGCAACAAAATTGGGAAGAACTCAATAATTTCATTGGCGAATGGGATGTCACTATCCACAATCACGTTAACACTCTGGATACTATCTCGGACTTAGAGTCGACAGGAAAACTGAACAGTATTAGTCAAGCGGAGGTGAGCGTAGCTAATTCACAAGGAGTCAACCTAACGGCTCAGTACTCTTACGATGAAGCTCAAGGCTACCAAATGGATGTCACCAACCAAGCTACCCAGGTGAACGTCAACTTTGCTGGCGAGCCTCAATCTCAAAATAATCGTTACAATTTTTATCCAACTAACATCCAAGATGTAATCTATGAGGGTGTAAATAGTGCTGATGTTCGCATTGAATTGGGAATGCTCAATAGCCAGCTTTGGATCTTAGAAAGCTACGCTTACCTAGATGGTAGTGAAAAGAAAATACAATCGATTCGATTTAACAAAGCCAGCTAGCTTTTCGTTATGAGCGGTTCGTTATTAATTATTAGTTATTAACTTCTAAATCGCAGATCAAATAAAACACCAGTATCGGTTCATCACCATCAAACTCCATGGTGTGTCCGATACTGGTTCAACATTCATTCTTATTAAAATAGATTCAATAGGCTTGTTACGTTTCACGCGAATCGTACTACAGTCGTTTACCGCTGCCGTCTTCCCACATCACTTCGCATTCATCCTTGATGGCTGCTTTTAATAATTCAACCAGTGGGAACGCTCGGCTACCGATATTAACAGGTGCTTCAACCACCTCTTCTTCATTGTCGTCATCAGTATTTTCTTGCTCTACGGGCTTGCTCTGCTCTGCTGCAATCGCAGCGCGTAGATTATCCAGAGCTTGAGGAACCTCTGAAGCATCCATAGCACCTGGGATGGAGCCGCTATGCCCAAGCATCTTGATGAACTGAAGGCCAACTTCACCAAACATCGTGACACTAGCATGAGCTTTACAACTAAAGGTAATTAACATAATGAGCCCTTCTTAATTTTGGTCGTTTACAAACTATGTGGAGTAACTCACTGGAAAGCAAGTGGATAATATTCAAATCGCTCCAAGCACCTCGCTCGTCATCAGAAAACTCTGCACCTTCAGCGACACACATCAACAATTATTATGAGTCATATCGATTTAATATGAAATCTTGATAGCAGTCACACTAAAAAGACGACTAACACTCCGCAATGACTATTATTTAATCTATTATTAACATCATCATCAAAAACTTTGGCACAGATCACATGAAAAGGCTCGTCGGCAGGCACCTAGAAGAAATGGCGGACATACGCTCCACCCGCAAGCAAAAAATTGTCCACTCCTTTTCACTGACTGCCGCTGCGTTATTTATTTTCTATACTTGGGCTTATTTCCAAGGCGAGCATTACACGTTGTCAATGTTCGAATTGTGTTTCGCCATCATTGCCATCTCTAACGCTTTATATGTAAGAAAAGTCATCAATCCTGAGTATTCCGAATTGATTCTGAGTGGTGTTCTTCTAGTTCAGGGCGTCATCCTATTCTTGTACAGTCACGCCATCCCCGATCGCATACTTTGGCTCTACCCAATTCTGGCCGCGGTCATTTTCATTAATGATTTCAGAATTGGCATTATCTTCAGCACCTCGTTTTGCCTGTTCATCAGCACCTTGATCACAGCAATGCCTAGCAACTTTTCTTTACCATTTAACAGCACACACAGATTTGTCCTTAGCTTATTTACCATGAGCTTGGTGTGCCATACATCCGCCTATTACTACACAAAAGCCGTCAGTTATATTCAACGCCTGTATAAAGAAGGCATTGAAGATCTCGCCTACAGAGATCAGCTAACCGGCTTGGCAAACCGTTGGAGCTTTGAACGCTGGGCGACAGAAAAACTAGCCACAGTCGATAGTGAGCGGTCACTTACGGCATTGGTCTTTTTGGATATAGATGACTTTAAAGGCATTAACGACAGCTACGGGCACGATGTGGGAGACAGTGTCTTACAGCATTTTGCCAATCGCTTGAGCAACAATATTCGAACCAGAGACAGAAAAAGCCATGAATACGATTATTCCATCGCGCGCTTTGCTGGAGACGAGTTTGTTCTGATGCTCTACGATGTACCAACTCGTAAAGCTCTAGACGGCATTCTAGATAGGATCTGCGGGCTGTTCGAAAGCGGCTGCCAAACAAACGAGAGAATCAAGGAATTGACGTTAAGTGTTGGGGTTGCTTTATACCCGCAAGATGCACAAGAATTACATGAGCTGACGAGATGTGCTGATAAAGCGATGTATGTTGCCAAGCATTCAGGAAAAAACCGTTACGCTTATTATCACGACAACCCAGTATCGACCTTGATAGAAGAACTACCAACGAGTCTTGTTAGCTCAGTACCGGATTCATCTGAACTGGAAGATTGCTTTGAAGCGAAGATCGAAGGGAACAATGTTACGCTATTAAAAACGCGCCAACGCTAGCCATTCCAATAACTGAGTGGCGCTGCTAACCTGCAAAGTACATAAGCCAAAGGCTCACTAACCCGATCATAATAATCCATATGACTTGACGTGTTCGGTTTGGGTTATTCCCTTTAGGTCGCCTCACCACGGTTTTAAAAGCGGCTTGCTTAGCTGACTCAATAAACGGCGCTTCTATCTCACGTTTTTTCACGCGGCGTTTAACGGCGCTGTTTGCAACCTCTGTAAAACGCTGACTTTGCTCCGTTGTAAAGTCGTTATCAAAACCCATCCGACCATGCCTTTCGCCATGTTTTTGCTGAACTGCCATAGCGGCCTCCTTGGCGGTCTACTCTCTATTCAAGTATAGACATAATTTCATATTGTGACCTGTTCAAGATTTTCGAATAAGTCACTCAACGTTGTGCCATCTTCTTTTTAAATCAAATTACATAAACTACAGCTATTCAAGTTTACGAGGGTTTCAAAATGACGAATGTAAGAGCAGTAGATCATGTGATTGCAGCACATGCCACCTCAGATGGTGATAGCGTCAAAATCCAACGACTCGCAGGTTTTAATAACGCACGTTTCTCTCCATTTTTAATGATTGATGAACTTAAGTCGGATGAAAGCAAAGACTATGTGGGCGGCTTTCCTCCACATCCTCACCGTGGGATAGAAACGCTCACTTACATGCTCCAAGGTCACTTCCAACACAAAGACCATATGGGGAATGTTGGAGAGCTACGCAGCGGTGGCGCTCAATGGATGGCCGCAGGCCGTGGTGTCATTCACAGCGAAATGCCAATGATGGAAGAAGGTGCGCTGCATGGTTTTCAGATTTGGATAAACCAACCTGCGACACACAAAATGCAACCAGCGCAGTATCACGATTTTCAAAGTGAAAGCATCGCGGAACATCAAAGTGAACAAAGTGGCTTGTTAAGAGTGATTGCTGGAGAGTTTGAATTGCACAACCAAACTGACGATGATTCAGAGGCTTTACGAGCGCAGGGTCCATTACAGAAAACAGGTGTGCCATTAAGCGTTGCGGATTGGCGCTCTCATTCTGGGCAAAAAGTCACGTTAGGGACTAATGTTAATCACAATGCCATGACTTACGTGTACAAGGGTAGTATTAAAATCGGCGACAAAGTGATCAACCAAGGTCAACTTGCCCTGCTCACCAAAGCTGACTTGCTGTCTTTGGGTAGCTTGGAAGATTCAGGGGTACTGATTTTTTCTGGTGAACCGATTAATGAACCTGTTGTGCACTATGGTCCGTTTGTCATGAACTCGATGGAAGAGATTGAACAGACAATTCAAGACTACAACAACGGTGTGTTTGAGACTTACTGATGTCTTGGCTTTGAGCTTTGAGCTTTGAGCTTTGAAGATTGAAGATTGAAGATTGAAGATTGAAGAGATTTTGCAACGAACAACGATTTGGTCATCCATTTGATGACTACAAAAACAAGTGACACTATCCACTGCCGGTTACTATCACTTATTTAACCACGCTCCTAGAGCGTGGTTTTTTTCTATTCAATCAGAGGCAAATGATGCCCTGATTGAACAAATTTAGACCTGATTACAAGTACTCACACAGGTAAGCCGTCGCTTCTTTTACCTGTAGGTCGAATGATGAATCACCCGCAACGTCAAAAGACTCACCAGATTGGTATGTCGTCCAGTCATCATCGCCAACACGCTTTACAATCAAAGCACCTTTAACAACGGTCATCTTTTCTGGAGCCGCAGTACCAAAAGTGTACTCACCAGCCGCCATTACACCAACACTCACATCAGCACCAGACTGGTTAAACGCTAACGACTTAACGCCACCTTCAAAGTATGTGTTTTCTTTAATCATTGTACTTCCTTGTTATCTTCAAATTGCAATTATTGAGCTCACCGAGTAAGCCTATGCGTAAATTTAGGTGATAATTGTTTTAACCAATTCGAGACTTTCCTACAAGAAATAAATACGCATAGCTTAAGCATTTCTGGAATTCGCTTTCATTGATAACGTAAATAATGAGGAGCAAGGCTAAAAATCACTAACGCAACCAAATTTATTAGAACATTCGATCCTGCTTCTAACTCTTAGAACAATTTTTGCAAACTAAGGTTTTAGTTAATAGAATCTAAAACAATATCAGTCGAAAAATGAAGAGATAATGGCAAAAAAGCCGACTAAAAGCAGAGATCTATTTGCCAACTCGTTACTCTACGGCTTCCTATTAGCTGGCTTTATGGTTGCCCTCACCGCCGGCTATTTTGCTTACCAAGCCCACCAGCAATCTGTCAGCCCAAGCAACGTCTATGGCACATGGATAGAGATTGCGGCGCCACCTTACAACACCGATATCCTGACACTTTCAGAAAACGGTGTGATGATGAATCATCGTCTTATCACTACCTCATTCGATTTTGACGGTAAGATCGTCACGATCAACACTGGCTCTGGAACCACTGTTTACACCATCAGTGGTACTTACGATTCGCCTCGCTTGAAGCGACTAGAGCCAAGCGTACCGTCTCAGCAATTTATTAAAGAAGGCTACGAAGATACTGCGACTGGTGATACCCATAGTGTCATGCAGCAACGACGCGCTTCCTTAGCTGAGCAATTCAAAAGATAACTCTCTTATCCATATTGCCAGAAGCATTCGTCTTCAAGACTACTCATCGTTCGACCTCGCTCAACATACTTCATTTTGTGATTCTGCTTCAATCCACAGTATTTTCTTATAGTTTGTCGCACCTTTTCATAACTTCATGTCGTGAATTTTCACTTGTGAGATTTTCCTACTGAAGGATGTTTTATTTTATAAAACATGGACTCAGCCTCTCATTCATTAAGCAACAGAATTGTAACAAGATACAATTTTTTAGCTGTCCATCGAAAACGGATTTATTTTCAGTTATGAAATTAAAACTCTCTCGAATACTGACTGGGAAGCTCCTTCAAAACTGATTGGAGCCGTTTATGGGGCCAATTGGTTCTCGTAATCTTCAAGGAATGAGAGAAATAGTATGATTCGTATAAATACCTGTGCTGCAAGCATTGCTCTAGCGCTATCTGGTACAGCATTAGCTGCTCCAACAGCACCTAGCATCGACATGTACGGTTCCAACAACCTGCAATTTTCTAAAATTGAACTCGCGATGGAAACCACCTCTGGCTACAACCAGATGGTGAAATATCACGACCAAGCGAAGGTCGACGTTAAGTTCAACCAATGGAGCGGAACGTCAGGAAACACGTACAACATCTACTTTGATGGCGTTAAAGTGGCCACCGGCCCAATTACTGGCAGCCAAACCACAGCTTCTTTCGAATACGGCCAAGGCGGCTTATTTGAGATGGAAATCGAAGCGTGTGATGAAACAGGTTGTAGCAAGAGCGCACCTGCTCAAATCACGATCGCTGATACCGATGGCTCACACTTAGCGCCACTTGCGATGAATGTGGATCCAAACAACAAGTCATACAACACAGATCCAAATACGGTAGTCGGTACTTACTTTGTGGAGTGGGGTATTTACGGCCGTGATTACACCGTTGATAACCTACCCGCTGACAACTTGACCCATATCCTTTATGGCTTCATCCCAATTTGTGGTCCGAACGAATCAGTTAAATCAGTAGGCGGTAACAGCTACAACGCACTCATGACAGCTTGTCAGGGTGTTAACGATTACGAAGTGGTGATACATGACCCTTGGGCGGCTTTCCAGAAAAGCTTCCCTCAAGCGGGACACGAATACAGCTCACCGATCAAGGGTAACTACGCAATGATGATGGCGCTCAAACAGCGTAATCCTGATTTGAAGATCATCCCATCTATTGGTGGCTGGACGCTGTCTGACCCGTTCTTTGATTTCACAACCAAAGCCAACCGTGACACCTTCGTTGCGTCTGTTAAGAAATTCCTCAACACATGGAAATTCTACGACGGTGTGGATATCGATTGGGAATTCCCTGGTGGAGGCGGTGCGGCACCAGACCTTGGTGATCCTGTAAATGACGGCCCAGCTTACATTGCATTGATGGCAGAACTTCGCGTGATGCTGGATGAGCTAGAAGCGGAAAACGGCCGTACTTACGAGCTAACTTCTGCGATTGGTGTTGGTCACGATAAAATTGAAGACGTGGACTACGGCGATGCTATCCAATACATGGATTACATCTTCGCAATGACTTACGACTTCTACGGCGGTTGGAACAACGTGTTAGGTCATCAAACAGCGCTCAACTGCGGTAACTTCATGCGCCCTGGTCAATGTGATGGCACAGGCCTTGATGAAAATGGCGAACAATACACAGGCCCAGCTTACACCACGGACAACGGCATCCAATTACTACTTGAGCAAGGCGTTCCTGCGAACAAACTTGTTGTTGGTACAGCGATGTACGGTCGTGGTTGGGAAGGCGTATTACCATCATCACTTTCAGATCCTAGCGACCCTATGACAGGGGTGGGTAATGGCAAACTGAAAGGTAGCTCTGCGCAAGGCGTATGGGAAGATGGCGTTATTGATTACAAAGGCATTAAAGCAAACATGCTTGGCGCGAATAACCAAGGCATCAACGGCTTCGAATATGGCTACGACGAAATGGCAGAAGCGCCTTACGTTTGGAACCGCACTTCAGGCCAGCTAATCACATTTGATGATGACCGCTCGGTAAAAGCAAAAGGCGCGTACGTTCGTAGCCTTGGTCTTGCGGGTCTATTCTCTTGGGAAATTGATGCAGACAACGGCGACATTCTGAATGCGATGCATGAAGGCCTAGCGGGCGGTACAACAGATCCTGTCAACCGCAAACCAACGGCAGCTGCAGGCGCAGACCAATCGGTTGAAGGCCCAGCTTCTGTTTCTCTAGATGGCAGCGCTTCAAAAGACAGCGACGGTACAATCGCGAGCTACGCTTGGTCACAAGTAAGTGGTTCGGCAGTAACGCTGGCGAACGCTAATGCCGCTGTTGCAAGCTTCGATGTGATTGAAGTCGCTCAACAAGAAGTACTCACGTTCAGCCTAACGGTAACTGATAACGAAGGTGCTACTGCAACTGACACCGTTGTTGTAACCGTAACGCCTAAGGACACGGGCCCAGTCAATACAGCACCAGTTGCTGTGGTTATGGCTCCGGCTGAAGTGAATGCGGGTGATGTAGTCGTGGTTGATGCTTCGGCTTCAAGCGATGCTGACCAAGACACATTAACCTTCACATGGGATGTACCTGCTGGTATCGATGCAATGGTTCAAGGTTCTTCAGTGAGCTTTGTCGCGGCGGAATACACGCAAGATACAACGCTGAACTTCTCTGTAACGGTCAGCGATGGCACAGAGACATCGGTAGCAGCTACTTCAGTGAAAGTTGTTAAGAAAACCACAGGCGGCGGTACGTGTACTAACGCTTGGGATTCAGGCGCGGTTTACACGGGCGGTGACCAAGTAACTCAAGGCGGTAAGGTTTGGGAAGCGAAATGGTGGACAACCGGTGAAGATCCAACAACAACAGGCCAATGGGGCGTGTGGAAAGAGATAGGCCCAGCAAGCTGTGCTAACTAAAAATAGGGTTTAGCTAAACGCGAACTAAGCGTCGACTAAACACCTAAAAGCAAGGCCAACCAGATAATGTCTGGTTGGCCTTTTTAGTGTTTGTTTTCTTAGCTGGCGTTCTAATTGCTTGATTCGTTAAAGTTAACCAATCAAGTTATCAAAACTCTCGAATACTTGTGGGCACTTCATTACTCGCCCGTGGCCCTGCCCTTGAGTCGCAATCAAGGTAACGCGACCCATTTCATTAGCCGCACGCTGAGACACATCAAACTTAGTAAACTTGTCTTGCTCATCATGAACGATGATCGTCTGAGACTCACGAAGCGCTAGCTTTCCATAGGGATCAACAGACTGAATTGGGTAGTTAAACTGCTCTTCTACTTCTCCGACTACCGCTTCAAACAGTTTCATTGAGTAACCTGAACGCGCGACGCTGCCAAAGAGGTTTTCTAGATAATCCAGTACAGGTGCAATCAGCAATAGTGGCTTGTTTTCCAATTTAACGTGCTTACATTCCAACGCAGAAGCCGTACCCATGCTGTGACCGACCAAACCAGCTACCTCACCTACCGAATCGAGAATCGCTTCCAAACCATTTACAAACGCAGGAATATGACCATGTACACCATCGCTGCCACCATGAGCAGGATGATCGTAAGCCAGAGCCGTAAAACCTTTGGCGGCGATGTGTTCCATCAAAGGGAAGAACTGACTCGCGGTGCCAGACCAACCATGAGTCAGCACCCAAACAGGCCCCGTACCTAAAGAATAGGTTTTTAAAACGCCATCACGACCTTCAATTTCACTCTTGATAAGCCCTTGGGGATCAGCATTTTTTTGCTCGGTACGCATTGGAGTGAGCAGCAGCTTACGTGCCGTTTTCTTCGCATGGCTCGGCGCTAAGATGTAATGCAGATTGGTTGTTGCGCCAATTAAGCTGCGCTTGAAGCTGAATTTGTTCGATGTATTAAAGTAGATTTTGTCACTCATGACCGTTCCTTGTATCGCCATCATCATTGGCGGATCGAGCTCGGCCCTAAAAAATCGAACGACCGTGCTATTTGTTGGTATAAAAAATGGCGATAGCGCTTTTTATGACTGCTTGCCGCCACTTCTCTTAAAGTCTTTTGCAAACCGTAGTTACGCAAAGTCACATGCTTTACGAGTTCAATAGTTTGCGAGCTAAGAAGCTTGCGAACTCTATGGTTTCCCGAACCAAGTGGCTTGGCGAGTTAAACCACTTTCCAGCTAGCGATTAAGCGCTCTACACCACTCCAAAAATGGGTATGGCTCGCTTGTTGGCCACGTAACGAGTAGAACAAGTTCGCACTCAAATAGAGACCGTATAACTCAAAGGTTGCCTGTTTAGGATCTAAATCGGCTCTGAACTGTTTGCTCTCAACCGCTTTTGCTACCTGAATCGTCAAGTAATCAATCCACACTGAAATGGTTTTCTGCAGTGCTTTCTGAATCACAGACGTTTCACTGCCCGCATCTTTCCATGCATCAATAAACATGCAACTGCCTTGGAATGAATGGTTCCAGCCCAGCCAATTGTCGAGCAGCTGTTTCAATTTCGCTTCAATATCACCATCTCCCAGCTCTCTTGCGGGAATGATGACTCTTTCGGTGAATATGGCGTTGGAATACTCGAGTACAGAGAGTTGCAGGTTTTCTTTAGAGTTGAAGTGTGCAAACAAGCCACTCTTAGACATGCCACATTGCTTGGCTAACTCGCCAATCGTCAAACTCTCAAGCCCATTCTCACTTGCAAGCGCGAATGCATGGCTCAAAATATACTCTTTGGTTATCTTTCCCTTACTCATTATTCACCAATAATAAATCTGATACATTATTTTTAGCACGTTCGTTCTTTTTTTCAAGATTTTTTACTTAACCCTAGGTATTCATTTTGTCTTATCAAAGAATTGTGGAAAAATGCGACAGTATTCAAAGGAAATTGAAATCGACTAACAAAGGAAAAACAATGAACACACTTTGGGAACAGTTTGCGTTTTCGGCGTCGGTAACAGGCCCTATCTGTTTAATGCTGTTTCTTGGTGTGATGCTCAAGCGAATCGGCTTAATCAATGACAATTTCATTGATGTCGCATCTAAGGTCGTCTTTCAAGTCACCCTGCCCGCAATGCTATTTCTGAGTATTGTTCAATCGAATCACAACTTTTCAGCCAGTAGCGCGTTAGTTGCCTTTTGCGTCATCGCTAACTTTATCTTTTTCTTGTTCACGATTTTCTCGACCAAGTTAGTATTTAAAGGTTCGAAAGATCAAGGTGTGATTGTCCAAGGTGGATTTCGCGCCAATACCGCGATCATCGGCCTCGCCTATGTGGCTAATATCTATGGCAACCAAGGCGTGGCATTGGCGGCTATCTATGTCGCATCCCTAACCGTGCTGTATAACATTCAAGCCGTAATTGCACTGACACCCAAAGGCGAAGACACTGGCGCGAAAGCGATTAAAGTAATCGCCAAGTCGATTACCAAAAACCCATTGATCATCGCTATTTTCTTAGCGGTCGTCTTCTATGCGCTTTCTATTCCTATCCCCAAAATGGTCACTGACGCTGGTCAATACTTTGCCAACATGACGTTGCCTTTAGCACTGCTTTGTACCGGTGGGTCGCTAGACATCAGCTCACTCAAACAAGAAAAATTGTCGACGTGGTTCGCCTCTAGCTACAAGTTAATTGCCTCACCGTTACTGATTACACTGGCGGCTGGGTACTTAGGATTTGAAGGGCTCGATCTCGGGCTTATCTTCTTGATGAGCGCGGCACCAACGGCAGCGGCAAGCTACGTTATGGCTCGTGCGATGGGAGGAAACTCAACACTGGCGGCTAACATCATCGCGCTTACTACTGTTGTTTCTCTTATCACTTGTACTCTCGGTATTTTTGTACTTACTATACCCGTGATCATTG
>NZ_JBFRRH010000162.1:0-847 GCF_041472995.1 Vibrio sp. 10N.261.46.A3
TAAAATGCTCTAGCCGTGGACTCTGTGCCGTCCTACGGGCTTCGCCCTACCTGCAAAGCAGATAGGAGAAGAAAATGCTTCGCTTATTTCCCTCTCCCATCCACTTTCATTAAGAGGACAAAGTCAATCGCAACTGATATTGCCTCGTTAAATCGGCTGTGCGTAGTACGGGTACTCGTCTTAGGTACTTGTAATAACACAACACCAGAAAAACAAAAGGAGAGCGCCAATATGACACCGTTCGTTTTTCTATCGATACGGGCAGGCTTGATAGCGTTTCAATCCCCCTAAAGTCACCATTCTTTGACAGTAGTGGCGAAGTGAGCATGAGAGTGTGCCCTTGACTCTTGGGGAGTAAATCAATCAGTAAGGCCAAGTCTCGGTACGCATCTCTTGCAAAAGGTTGGAGAACGCTTTCAAATGAACGTGGTAGGTGCCATTTTGCAGCGCTGGCGTCAGTGTAAGATGGGTCAATTCTCGCAGTCTAATTGTGACACTGTGACAAAAGGTAAACATAACAAGGAAAGGTAAAACCACAAACCACGCCAATACGGGCGCATTGATAAGCATCAGATACCCCGTCATCGCCACCATCACCACGAGACTCTTCACCAATCGAATCGCATTTACCCAAGGTGAAGGGTTGTGCTGAATGCGTAAAAGCCATTTCAAAAACAGAGAGAGCAATAGCAAATAGAAAAGAGCGCTCATTATGTCCTATCCCAAGGTTGAGTTTGACAGCAATAAGCTTGCTTGAAGGTAAGGAATTTCAATAATTCCCTACCAGAACAATTGCGGCTTAACTCCTGTCGAAATAAACGTGTGGCTAACCTCATTTCTACACTAC
>NZ_JBFRRH010000163.1:0-31617 GCF_041472995.1 Vibrio sp. 10N.261.46.A3
TTGCGATTTAAATCAAGAGTTACATGCGCCCTATCGCTCGCTTATTGTTCCCCGAAATCATGGGTTACGATACGCAAACTTTTGGGTTCTCGATTCAGTATCAAGCGAACAAAGATACGTCTTTACGCCTGCATACTGATGCGTCTTCTGTCACGCTCAACATTAACGTAAATATGCCAGATGAAGAGTTTTCAGGCTCAGAACTTAACTTTTATGACCCTGCTACGGGTAAGATGAACGAAACGACATTCACGCCCGGTGTCGCTATGATTCATCGAGGAAACGTTGCCCATGCGGCGCTGCCGATAACAAGTGGTGAACGTTCGAACTTGGTATTGTGGTTGTATGGCGACCGTGGACAAATACCACACCACAACTCGGTACTAGAGCCGATAGATGCGCATCAACGCTGGACAATACCAACAGTGGTACATGACAATTTTGCTCCGTTCTAGGCAATTGAGAGAATAAATACAAAACGCGCCACCATGTTTCATGGTAGGCGCGTTTTAGTTTTCACCTTCAATTGACTCGTCAATTTATATCGCGAGTTATGCGGGTTTCGTTCTCAATCGAGTCAGTATGTCCATCTGTTTTAGATTCGCCATGCCAACGTAAGCCACTGGCACTAAGAACAATGAAAAGAAAGTTCCGGCTGTCAAACCGCCGACTAATACCAAACCAATATTGATTCGACCTAAGGAACCCGGGCCATCCGCCAATGCCAATGGCAATGAACCGAGGATCATCGTCAGTGAGGTCATCAAGATTGGACGCAGCCTTGAACGTGCACTGCTGATCGCCGCTTCTTTGGCACTCGCGCCAGATTTGCGTTTCTCGTTGGCAAACTCCACCAGCAAAATACCGTGTTTGGTCACGAGACCAACCAGTGTCAGCAATCCTATCTTCGAATAGATGTTGAGGCTTTGACCAAATACCGAAAGCGTCAGTATCGCGCCCACAATACACAGTGGAACGGTCAGCAAGATGATCATCGGGTCGACAAAGCTTTCAAATTGCGCCGCCAAGATCAAGAAGATAAAAATCAATGCCAATACGAACAACACTTGTGCACCCGCGGTTGAATCAACCAAATCTTTAACTATGCCATTGAACTCGTAGCTCTGAGCAGGTTTCAACAGGCTTGGTACCGTGTCATCAATGTATGCCTTCACGTCGCTCGCCGTATATCCGGGCATCAAATCCGCGGTGATTTCAGCGCTGTCTTTACCCATGAACGTCTTGAAGTTAGATTCCGATGTCACTTGTTTGATTGATACAAACTGAGACAAAGGAAGCCTTTGACCCGACTGTGAATCCACATACAACTTATCAAGCACCTTGAAATCACCAAGATCACTTCGGTTTACTTGAACTTGAATTGGGTATGTATAACCGTCGTCCGCTTGCAAATCTGCGGCTTTAACAGAACCAAGGAACGTCGATAACGCATTGGTTACGTTACCGTAATCAACACCAGACAATACAATCGCATTGCGATCAATCGACAAGTCGTAACGTAATTGGTCACGTAACATTGAGTTCTTAATGTTGGTCACGCCCTCGTAATCTTCAAGCGCCTTAACGACTTCGCTCGCAGTTTCAGACAGCACAGTGGTATCACGGTTAACCGTGGTCAGTTCGAGGATCATGTTGGTAGCGATGTTCAAGTTATCTGCTGAGCGAACCTTGAAAGACATGCCGTAAGCAGAGACTGAACTTTGTGCTTTAGCGATAAACTCGTTTACCAATTCATCCGCTGACTGGTCACGTTCGCCCCATGGTTTCAATAGAACGTGATTGGTCGGTGTGCCTTCGATGTAAGACAAGTTAGCTTCTACTGAGCTATCACCTTTGAACACACTGTTAAGTTGCTCATTGTTATCTAGATGATACTGACGACCAACACCTGTTGGTGGCGTAGGCGTCACCTCAACAAAACCGGTATCTTCTGTTGGAAGCAACACTTGAGGCATTTTCCAAACCGCTAAGGCAGATAAAGCAATTAGCACTAAAGCAATACCACTCATCAGAGCCTTACGATCAAACCATTTGCCTAACTCTTTGGTGTATAAATCCGATAACACATTCAGTTTCGCATCAACTTTTTGATACCACTTCGCCGGGGTTGATACTGGCTTCATTAAGTAAGCACTCATCATTGGTGAGAGCGTTAACGCCACAAATCCAGAAATGATCACCGCAGCTGCAAGCGTGAACGCGAACTGCCTGAATAGATCGGCGGTTAAGCCAGCCATCAAGCCAATTGGTAAGTAAACAACCGCCAAAGTCAGCGTCATCGCAATCACTGGGAAGACGATCTCTCGACACCCTTTAATTGCAGCATTGAACGGCGTTTCACCCTCTTCAATATGACGGTAACAGTTTTCAGCCACAACAATCGCATCATCAACCACCAAACCAATGGCGAGAATGATAGCGAGAATCGTCAGTACGTTGATGCTAAACCCAAGTAAATGCATGACGACAAATACGCCTATCACACACACCGGGATGGTGATTATCGGAATTGAAGCAACTCGAAAAGAACCAAGGAACAGAACCACAACTGCTGAAACCAGAACAATCGCTTCAACTAAAGTCATGAAGCCTTCATCAATTGCGGTTTTAATGAAATCCGCTTGGTTGTAGACCATCTTCATCTCAATGCCTTCTGGCAACTGAGGCTGAATCAGATCAATTTGTTTCTTAACTTTATTCGCAACTGTAACTGGGTTTTCACTTTTTAGCGGCAACACCTGAATCGACATCGCTAGGTTGTCGTCTACGCGAAGAATACTCGGTGTAAGGTTCTCTTCACCCATTTTGACTTCAGCGATATCCCCGATGCGAATGATCTTGCCGTCATCAACACGAACCACCAAATCTCGCACATCATCAACGCTGGTTACTTGGTTTACTGGGTTGATGGAGAAATCTCGCACCTGCCCCTTGATGGTACCTGCGGTAAACGTTGCGTTGTATGAGCTTAATGTTCCAACCACGTCTGATGCACTCATATTGAGCGCCATCATGCGATCCGGTTGTAGCCAAACACGCACCGCCTTCTCGCTGCCACCATACGGTCCCCAAATACCACCCACACCTTGGATGTGCTTGAATTGAGGCACAACTTGTTGGCTAATGTAGTCGTACATGTCTTGCTTAGACATCTTGCCAGTATTCACAAACGTGATGATGTTACTCGGCATACTGGTGTCAGAAGAGTCATCCGTTACCGTTGGCTTATCCGTCATGCTCGGCGGGAAATCACCAATCGCTTCGACGCTGCTGCGCAGGTTGTTCATCAAGCTAGTGTATTCGACGTCATTGATGTCATCTTCAAAGATGATTTTTAGATTACACGTGCCTTCCTGACAGTCCGTCGTCATGGTTTTCACGCTGTCGAGGCCCGTTGCAGCAGTAATGAGCTTATCTGCCACATTGCGCGACATGAACTCAGCACTAGCGCCATTGATCGCAGCCGTTACCGTTGCTGACGGTGTTTTATGTTCTGGAAAGTATTGGATTGAGAGCTTTTGAAACGACAAAAGCCCAAGCAAAACAATGGTAATGCTCAGAACAGACGCAAACACTGGGTGCTTGATACAAATCTCAGGAAGCTTCATTCAGATTCTCCTTCGTTTCAGCTTCCTTGCTTAGTGTTTCCTTGCTGTGAGTTTCGCTCGATGAATCCTCAACAGTCGCGCTAGCCTCTGCTTGCTTGCTGTTTTCGTTGATCGCTTCGTCTACACCTTTCGATGCTTCCGTCCAATCAACCGAAGGTTCAATTGGATGTGCTTCGTCCACCTGTGTTACGGTCTTTTCTACTTTAGGCTCAGCGGTCTGTTGAGTGTTCTCTTTGCTTGTCGGTTCCGTTATTAGCTCAACAGTTTTCTGCTCAGCATTTGGGTTCATGACCTTAACTAACGACGCTTTCTTAAGGTTCTGTTGTCCCGTCACAACGACGTTATCGCCAAGCTTCAAGCCTTTCTCTACAACAACATAACCATCGTTAGTATTCACGCCTAATTCGACAACGCGTTGCTCGATTTTTTCACCATTCACGACCCAAACAAAACGCTCTGCATCTTTTGCTTGAACGGCGTTTTGAGAAACCACCATCTGGGTTGAGTCTTCGCTGGTCATCTGACTTACTTTGGCAAACATACCCGGAACTAAGCGATGTTCTGGGTTAGTCACGTGAGCGTGAACTTCTACACGGCCTGAGCTCTCGTCAACCGCTGGCGCAATGTAATCCACCACGCCAGAAAACGCTTCGTCAACAAATGCATCAACTTGGATGGAAACATTCTGCCCAAGCTTTGCGTTTCCTAAATCCGACTGGCCAATGGAATACTGAACTTCAACAGGATCGAGTTTGATTAAGCTCACCAACGCGGTTGCGCTATCAATCTTACTGCCCACTGAGTGGGTGAAGTTAGTTAACTGCCCATCAAATGGCGCGACCAATAAATAGTCATTCATCAGCGCTTCTTTCTGACGGAAATCAGCGGCGGCTAGATTCGCCTGTTCTCCCAGTTCTTCCACATCTTGTTGAGACATAGAGTCAGGCTGTTTCTTTAGTAATTCTTGTACTCGCTTTAATTTCGACTTTGCTAACGCTAGAGAGCTTCTTGCTTTGTCTAAATCGGCTTTCGCTTTGGTATTGTCCAGTTGAGCGATCAGTTCACCTTTTTTAACTGAATCTCCATCTTTGAAACGGATGTTTAGAATTTTGTCGGAGGCACTAAATGTCAATGCAGCAGAGTCCGTTGCCCTGATTTTGCCAACCTCGTTGATTGAAGAAGTGAATGCTTGTTTGTGAGCTTTTTCGATAGTCACAGGAATCAAGTTTGAGTCTTGGGCAAACGATGGAGAGATATGTAAGGCGAACAGTGCCAAACAGATTGTTTTACTAAGCTTTGTAAATTTCATTTTTAATAACCATAACCGTTGAATTCGTCTGAATTAAAACGTTTTTCTAAGCAGCTATTTCTTACTTAATGAGCTTCCAGCTATTTAAATAATGCTAAAACAGCTAATAATGAGAAAAGGGCTCAACTCACTGTCGAGCCCTGCAATTTTTATATGATTCCTAAATTTTTACGTTCTGAACTCCAAAGTAAAAGTTAAAAACGATGCTGATACTGTACACCTAGGAGTAAGGCATCAGCAGTCACGTCAGCAGTAACATTAGTTCTTGATAAACCATCTAGACTTTCATCTACGTGTTGAGATTCACCAACAATGAAACCAACTCCAAGATCTACAGAACTTGTTGTTGTCAGGTGGTAAGTCCCTCCAACTGTAAACCAATGACGGTTAACATCAGGGATAGATAACGATGTGAGTTCGTCAGTCGGGGAAATGTCGTACATGTAACCCGCTCGTAGAACCATGTCTTTCGACATGGTGTACGTACCACCGACAGAAATATGCCCTGCGTCTTTCCATTGATACTCTTTAATTGAGTCGTCATAAGAGTCAGATGTTAGCGAGTCGAATTCGGACCAGTTCACCCACTGCAGGCTGTAGTGAAAAGCCCACTGTTCGTTGAGCTGGTGCCAACCGGAAAACTCAAGAGTGTCTGGTAACGGAACACTCATTTTTTCTGCCGTACCAGAACCCAACATCCAGATATCCCCCTCAACTTCGATATCCGGGCTGTAACGATAGGAAATACCAAATCTGTTACTCTCATTAACTTGATAGGTAGCACCAATATTGGCGCCCAAACCAAATCCATCAGCATCAACACTGAGTAAATCTTTACGCGCAATCTCTCCTTCTCCATAAATAACATCTAGTCCAGCGCCCAAATTGATTTTTTCAGACAACTCGTAAGCCACAGCAAAACCAACATTGATACTGGAAAGCGCCGTTTTGCCTCCAAACTCATCCGCTTCGAACGACTCATCAAACTCAACGTCAGTACCGAAATTGGAATGGACTGTTGCGCCCAAGGTAAATTTCGAATCTTGAATTGGGTGAACATAGTGGATGTTCGGAACCAAAGTTCCGGCAGTGAGTTCTTGATCACTCAAAGGGGTAGTATTACCAGTATCCGGTGTATAACTGATGTTCGAAACATCAATACCACTATCGATATAGATAGCGCCGACAGAAAGTGTAGGTTGCTCAATGTAAGCCATCGCAGCACTGTTCTTAGCAACAATCGCAGCGCTATCTGCCATCACAGCATCACCAGCGAATGCACGACCTAACCCTGTTGCAGACTGCGCGTTAAGTTGAAAGCCAGCCGCATTAGTTAGGCAAGGAACAAGAGCAGCGGCAGTGCCCAATAAAAGTTTATTCTTCATCTTGAGGCACCTCTGTTTCGATATGATCTTCGTTATTAATGACGACTACTGCACCGTCACTCATTACCATAGAAGCAACAGCAATTTGTTGAGTGCCCACAGCTTCAAGTACATCAGACATGTTTTCACCTGGCATACCCGGCAGTCCATCTTCATCAACAGGGCCTTCGTACGGGAACAAATACGTACCATGCCCGCCGGTAGTTGTTCTCACGGCTCCGCGCTTTTCATCAATATGTTCTGATGTACCTGTAATTGGGTCTAAGCCAAGCGCAGTAATCAGTGGTTCAGTACCAGTACGAATGTTATCTGGCGCGGTGTTTGGAATTACGCTATCCGGGACATAGTCAACGCCAACGTCACAAGTCTCCCCGCAATCTCCAACGGCAGCCAACAAAAGAGTGGGTTGCTCAGCCGCAACTTGTCTCGAGATAAAGCTAGCAGGGTCAGCACTATCAATTGTGGCTTGGACCCCTTGTTTAAGGTCTGTCACAACTAAATCGAAGATGTCATTCTCTAACTGACTAACAAGCAGCGCGTTATCAGATGAAAGTTCGACAAACTCTCTAAGTGCTTCAATACATTGTTTATTCGTTGCTTCTGTTGTGCATGTATCTGGTATCACCGTTTCAGCAATGCCACGCTGAACATCAGGAGACTTCTTAACACCTTCAGACATTTCAGGGCCTAAGGTTTGAGAAGACAGAACCAGGTTAGTTAGCCCCTGTCCCGGAACAACAAAGTTAACCGTGTTAAATTCAAAATTGGTATTGGTATCCGAGTGAAAATCAGGGCTTGCTTGACTAAACTCACTCACCATTACCGACATAATTCCACCCAGCGATTGTCCAATTAAATGAACGTTATCGTTATCAACCCAACCTTCTTGGCTCAACGCATAGCGTAGACCCAAAAAATCTGAAACAGACTGCTGGAGGTTAGAACGAAGTGCTAAAGGTGAATCGATGTTAATGAAAAACGCTTTGTCTTCTCTAGCGCTGATTTCCACGTGTTGCGGACTTGAGTCGTGACGAACTCTATCACCGTGATACGGCATGTCGATCGCAACGACGGCATAACCTTTTTTCGTATATTCCGCAGCCATCAAAGAAGCAGTACTACGCTCTGCTGTAACACCGTGAATAAAAATAGCGACAGGTAACTCTATAAAACTATTCCAGTTGAACTCTTTTGGTACGTATATATCTGCCGTAAGCTTAAGATCTTCCGTTTTTAGAGGCATAGCATTCTCTGCAGTAGGAAATCCCCCCGAAGTGTTTGTAATCCATTCATAAAGTGGCGGGCAATTTTCTTTCGGATCAAACTCATCAACGATACATTCCGCCTCCCTCTCTTTTGTAAAAGGTAAGTAAGACGGAATTTTGAGCACTTTTGTGTATAGGTTGTACCCGCGTTTTTCCTCTTTAAGTGCAGGAAGGGCACTAGAGAAAGAACTTCCATACAATAAATGGCTTCTTCTCATCGCATCCAGAGGGGAATAAGCGCTCTGAGTTTTAAATTGAGCAGCATATACAGGAATACCTTTATCTGGATATAACGCATAATATGAATCAATAGCGCTCAATACTTGCTCTTGAAGAACTTCTTCTTTTTCGTTATTTAATGGAACGTCTGAATAAATCAACTCATCAAAGCTGGCATCTGCTTTTAAAGGCTCATTAAATTCAGTTTTTACCCCATCCGTTACTACAATCGAATAAGTACGACTCTCAGCTAAGCCTGATTCACATTGAATTTTAATATTGGAACCATCCGCGGATATTTGAGTGATAACTTCTTCGCCTGTTAGGTCATCAATTAATGCAATATTCCCGGCTAAGGTTTCGTTATTGAGTGGATAACGTTTGTCCGAATTAACACTTTGTAAAGGAATTAAAATCGGTTCTGCACAAAGCCCCCAACCGTCTAGGGCTGCGTATGAATTGTTGTAGTCCTGATAATAAGCATCATTGGTCGATGACATTGCGGCGACGTCTTCACCGACACCGGATATTGTTCCATCGCCGTCATACCCATACCCATCGTTTGGTTTTGGTAGTTCATTAATGTTGTAGGGAACCAATACCGAAACGGCCTCTTGAGTCGAGTCTTCAGACTGACAGCCGAGTAAGGCAAGCGTAATCAGTCCACATATATATGGCTTATTGAAATTTTTCAAAACAGCTCCTTCGTAGCTTTCGCATTTAACTGGTGTGGTCATGCGATTTATCGTTATTTGAGTTGCCGATTGAGTCGGAGGTAAGCTCGACTTTTTATTCGTAGAGAGCAAGGCAACACAGAGTTGGAATGACACGTTGATAAAACTACGTAAAAAATTTGAGCAATTAACCCACACCCACTAAATCAGCGTCACCCGTTAATGATCCAATAGCTACTAACGGCAAGCACCTGAAACCGCATTAAACAACCTAAAAAAGGTATATAAGGAAACCTAATTAGGTTAATAATCAACATAAATTCAGATACTTAAATATCAAAGACGATGAAATCAGTAAGTTTATGTTTGTTGTAAGATTTGTTATATTTAGGTTAGAACGCTTATAACAATGAGAACCCAGATGTCTGCTGAATTTATTATCAATGATGATATACAGGTCAATTTAGAAGAGAGTGAAATCCATCACTTTAAGACGGGCCGTACCTACCCAATAGGCTCTAATGAATCAGAGCTACTTAAGTTTTTTATCTCGAGACCTAATGAGGTGATCACTCGCCAAGTTCTTATTGAACAGGTGTGGGTGTCTAAAGGTATATATGTTGAAGATGGCAGCCTAATGCAGACCATCTCGATTTGCCGAAAAGCGTTAGAAGATAAGAGTGGGATGATCATCGTCACTGAGCGCGGCAAAGGCTACCGATTTGCAGGACAAGTGACACAAGACAAAGAACGCACGCTGCGTAAAATTCAATCGCAACCAAAGCAAGAAACGACACAACCTGAAAGTAACACAGCGCCTGAAAGCTCAACAACCGAGACAACGGCCGCTACGAAAAAAACAAACAGTCTATTAGCATTGGTTGCATTATTTGTAGTGGCTGCGGGTTTATCCCATTATTTGTTTTCTTATTTAGATAGAAATAGCCTAGGCGAAGATCTCGTGGGTCAGCATTTTATCTCATGTAAAATCGAATCCGATGAATTCACATTTAATGAGTTATTCAACGTAACGCTTTATGAATATAAGGGACGAAAAATCATCATCGATAATTCAGGGAAATCTCTGAGCTTTCCTGCCGGATTTAAAGGAGTGACTTGTGAATAATAAAACGAATACAGCAATTTTTGTGGTACTGCTTGGCGTATTAGTCGGCTGGGTTTCTACCTTTATTCCCAAGTCACATCTTGAAGGGCATTATTTAGCCAATACAGCGTCGATTATTAACCCGTCCAATAATATGATTCATAACCAGTCTGCTATTAACATCGAGTTTAAGAAGAATGACAGTTATGACTTATTGTACGTATCGACTAAGCAAGTCGGCTTTACGTCATCGGGATCTTACTCTGTCACTCAACACGACATCTCACTGGATGAGAACCAACACCAACAAATCATCCCGAATCGCGAGTTGTCGTTTTACGAAAAGGTGATGATAAGTGAAGGGTCTACCCTATCTTCTGACGCCATGCCTTACATTCCATTGAATAGAGAAGAGTTTTTACTCATTACTCGCTATGGGATGATTCATTTTTGTAAGAAGGTTATCTGTTCTGAGCTGCCAACGTATTCAAATGACACTCCTGACGTTGATATAAACTAAACTCGCTCGCTATTTTTAGACCTAATTATATTTTAGTACCAGCTTGTGTTTTAGCGCTTACTTATGGGAAGTAAGTAGGCGTTAAACATAAGTAATCTTTAAATGTAAGTAAGCTTAAAAGCTAAGATTCTCACCTCTTTACTCCGATAAATACCCACTTCGTTACACGTTTCCTTCCAAAGTACAAAAAACACTCACGATTTATAAAACAACACCTCCATATGCAACTAGAACAATCAAAGGTGATCCAAGTTATATTCTAACGAGCCACAAAATTTGTTTATTAACATCTAAACAACAGTAGTTAATCACGATTTACAACCACAATTAACATCGAAAAAAATGTTTGTCTTAGATCATATCAACCTCAACTATGCCTCGTGCCACAGTGCAGTTTTCTGTACATTCATTGTCATATTCTGAAACACTTTCTTATATTTTTTAAACTTTGTGGAGATTTCTATGTTAGAGCTCTTGATCGGATTAGTGATTACTATTGCTGTTGGTTACTTTATTGTAAAAGGCTATAAAGCGGCGGGTGTATTACTAACTGCTGGCCTTGCCCTACTTCTTATCACCGGCCTTATTGGTCACACAGTCTTACCAGCGAAAGTCGCTTCAACAGGTAACATGGTTACCGACTCACTAGAATTTGTTAAATACATGCTTCAGTACCGCGGGGGCGGCCTAGGCATGCAAATCATGCTTCTTTGTGGTTTTGCTTCTTACATGACGCACATTGGTGCTAACAACGTGGTAGTGAAGCAGTTCTCTAAACCACTTGCTGCGATCAAATCTCCCTATGTACTTCTTGTTGCGGCTTACATCGTAGCGTGTCTAATGTCTCTAGCAGTAAGTTCTGCAACGGGTCTTGGTGTGCTATTGATGGCAACCCTATTCCCAATGATGACGGCAATGGGTATTTCTCGCCCAGCGGCAGTTGCAGTTTGTGCATCACCTGCAGCCATCATTCTTTCACCAACCTCTGGTGATGTGGTTATCGCAGCAGAAAAATCAGGCATGTCTCTTGATGTGTTTGCTGTTCAAACGGTACTGCCTGTTTCTATCTGTGCGATCATCGTGATGGCAGGTGCGGCTTTCTTTTGGAACAAGTACCTAGATAAGAAAGAAAACACACCAATGGAAAAAGTAGACGTTTCTGAAATCGAAACAACGGCTCCGGCTTTCTACGCTGCACTCCCATTCCTACCTATCATCGGCGTTTTCCTATTCAATGGTCGTACGATTCCAGGGCTGTCACTTGATATCTACACTATTGTGGTAGGTTCTATCTTCGTGGGCGCAGTTATCGATTACGTTGTTAAGAAGTTTGACGGCGAGAAAACACTAGAAGATTTAGACTCTTGCTACCAAGGCATGGCTGACGCGTTCAAAGGCGTGGTAATGCTGTTGGTTGCGGCGGGCGTATTTGCTCAAGGTCTAATGTCTATCGGTGCGATTGATAACCTAATCGGTCTTGCTGAATCTGCAGGCGCTGGCGGTATCGCATTAATGCTTATTCTGACGGGTCTAACGGTGGCTGCTGCTATCGCGACAGGTTCTGGTAACGCGCCTTTCTATGCATTCGTAGAACTGGCTCCATCATTAGCGGCGAAAATGGGCTTGAACCCAGCGTTCCTAATCATCCCAATGCTTCAAGCATCGAACCTAGGCCGTACCATTTCACCAGTATCTGGTGTAATTGTTGCGACATCTGGTATGGGTAAAATCAGCCCATTTGAAGTAGTAAAACGTACGTCTGTACCCGTAATCTGTGGTCTTATTACGGTTATCTTCGGTACGCTTGTATTGGTTCCAATGGCGGCGTAAGCCTTAAGTTTCTAATCTCAAAGAACGAAGAACGAAGAACAAACGAACACCAATACGGATATAAAATGCGTAAACAAAAAGGCGCTGAACTTAATAAGTTCAGCGCCTTTTTTAATGTCACTTTCTCAACATCGTTCAAACTATCGAGATATGTATAAACGGTCAGGCTTGAAATAGTGTTATCTCAAAGGAACAAGCCTTACTTCATTTCACCATAACGTTCTAGATACAGAACCGTTGCAGCGGTACGAGAAGGCACTTGCAGTTTTTTCAGCAAGCTTTTCATATGTACCTTAACTGTCGATTCAGAAATAAACAGGTGATCAGCGATCTGCTTGTTACGGTAACCTTTCGCGACTTCTTGAAGGATTTGCATTTCGCGTTCAGTCAGCTGGTCGAAGATATCATTGCGGCTTCCAGCATCATTTAGGTAACGAGCAACCACATTGCTGTAAGCCTTGTCACCGCTATGTGCTTGCTTAAGCAGTTCGATTAACTCATCGGGTTCTGTGTCTTTCAACAAGTAGCCATCAGCGCCTGCTTTTACAATCGCTTCAATGTCTGCAGGGCTATCAGAAACCGTTAGAATAACGATGTTAGCGCTTGAGCCATCAGTGCGAAGTGCTTTCAGCGTATCAAGTCCAGACATGCCTTTCATATTAAGATCCAATAGGATCAAGTCAGGTTCTTCTTCATGGGCAAGAGCGACTGCTTCAGTACCGTTACTTGCTTCTGCAATCACTTCGAATTCATCTTCAAAGCTCAGTAATTGGCTTATACCTCTGCGCATCAATGGATGATCATCAACCAGCATTACTTTACAAATCGTCAACTTTAACTTCCTTCAAACTTTTATATTTCAATATGACTGTACAGCCTTCACCTTGAGCCGCTTCAATCGTTAAGTCGCCATTCAGTCTTGCCGCACGCTCCTGCATAATGCTCATCCCGTAGTGGTTCGTCTTGGAACTACTTGAGTCAAAGCCATCTCCATTATCTTTAATCACGACTAATACTTCACCTTCCTCATCGATACAGCATACATCTATCAAGTCGGCATTGGCGTGTTTTATTGCGTTTATTGTTGCTTCACGAATCAATTGAAGCAAGTGAACCTGACTGTGTGCATCAAGCTCTATGGATGAAAGATTATTGGTGAGGTTAATCTTTGCATCTGTTCTTTCACTGAGCTCTTCAAGCATGGTGCTTAAAGCATCTCCGAAGTTGCCCTCTTTTATCGTCAACCTAAAGGTTGTGAGCAACTCTCGTAGTTGAGTATAGGCATCCGCTAAACCGTTGCCGATTTCCGACGCTATCTGTTCAGATTGCTCTCGGTGTTGTTGCTCTGGCAATTTGCCAATCACGCGCTTCAACAACGTCACTTGGATTTTCAAATACGACAGTGATTGAGCCAATGAATCGTGAAGTTCACGGGCAATCGTTGCTCGCTCTTCCATTATAATAAGCTGTTCTGCTTTCTTCTGCGCGCGATTATAATAGATCGCTCGTGATAACAGTTGGATAAAGCTCTCAATCAGCGTCTTGGTTGAATGGCCGTGATGATAAGAACAATATAAATAGCCCAAGATAAGTTCGTTATCATCCAACTTCATTTCAAACTTTTCATAGTCTGAGTTCGAATCATACCCTTCGTCCATAATCAACGAACGACCCGAACTATCAGCAATCTCAAGCCTCAACGACTCTATTCCTTCTAGACTGACGAGGTGCTGAAGAATAGCTCGGAAGTTTTCTGGGGCGATACGCGTAACCGTAAGCTCTTGTGAGGAGTGATAAAGCGCCTGCAAAGATTGGTTGGCGTTTTGCAACTCGACCGTCTTAGCGTCGACAACCGACTCAAGGTTTCGATAGAGCACGCCCAAATCTTTGGCCATCGAGTTAAACGTCTTAGTCAGAATACCCAGTTCATTGTTGTTAGTGACTTTTAACTCCACCTCAAAGTCACTGTTTTTGATCCGCTGACTGGCTCCAACGAGCGCGTGGAGTGGCTTAACAACTTGTTTACGTACAAAGTGAACAACAAAAAGAGATATGACCAGAATTCCACCAAGGCCGATACCACCAGCCCACGCTAACTTTATTAACTTGTCTTCAGAGAACTCTTGCAACTTATAAACGAAGCCATCGATTTCAGCCACGAAGTTTTCAACCAACACGAGATAGTGATCGCGCTCTTCGCTATTCAAAACCTGTTTCAGCTCATGCCAACGGCCGATAATTAAATAGTAATCTTCTGTGATGTCTGTCGGAACATTCCAACTGACTAAATTGGTCATGGATGGCGAGTAAAGAGAACTTTCGAATTCACGAATATGAGATTCATAATCGACAGATTCTATTTGAATATCATGGGCTAAACGGTAGCTTTGCATTCGCATTGAACCGGCCACGTTAACCGCTTCCGCATCATTCAAACTTGAAGCCAAAGTAAAGATGGCAAAGCCAGTCGTAGCAACCGACAACAGCAGTATAGAGAGCAAAGATTTTGCTATCGTACTTGTTACAGATGAAACCGGTTTTATAAGCAAAAGTGCCTTCCTATTGATAAATGACTTGCCAGCGATATCGTATTGTCACACATCAAAAATCATAGCTCCATTCAATATGTGATCACTCGCTCCGTAATTTATTGATCTAAGACAATATATGCCCCCAATTAGCCCTTAGGGGGTATTTATACAATTGTTTCTAAAACTACACTACTTATGAGGACTCATTACAAGATATTAATAGAATAATGGCCTACAATTACAACATCTTAGCAACATCTATAGGTATCTAGTGGTAGATCTATCAAAACGCCGTCTTTTTTCGAGACGAAAAGTTGACTCAAGCCAGATTCGTTTGCCTTGGATTAACAGCCTAGAAAGCTTTACAGATGACTGTACTCGCTGCGGTAAATGCATCGAAAGTTGTGAGACTAAGATAATCATTGTAGGCGATGGTGGTTTTCCCACTGTCGATTTCTCTATTGATGAGTGTACGTTCTGCTATCAATGTGCAGATGTTTGTCCTGAACCCATTTTTAAGCCAAAGCAAGGAGAGCCTTGGCAAGCAAAAGCACATATCTCTGATAAGTGTTTAGCGCAACAAAATGTTGAATGCCGAAGCTGTGGTGACATGTGTGAACCTATGGCCATTCAATTTCAACTTAGAGCAGGCAGTGTTGCTCTACCAAAAATCAAGTTAGATGAGTGTAGCGGTTGTGGAGCCTGCGTAGCAGTTTGCCCTACTTCAGCTATTCTTGTGAGTAATGCATAAAACAAAAATAACGAGAGCAATTTATGGCACTAAATGAAGTGCATATATCAAGTTTAGTCGTGCATGTGAGCCCAGAGCATCTAGACGAGATCAAAGCACAAATCGAACAGTTCGATAATGCAGAGATTTACGGCAGTAGCCCTGAAGGCAAAATCATAGTGGTCCTAGAAACCGAAAACCAAGGTTTTGTAACGGATACCATCGAAGAAATTAATAATATTACGAACGTTTTAGGGACAGCTTTGGTTTATCACCAAATCGAAACTGGACTGGACGAAACGGATTTAGAAACTGGAAGCAACAATTCTCAACTTGAGGGTGAAGTATGAAAATGACAAGACGTGCGTTTGTGAAAGCAAACGCAGCTGCATCAGCGGCAGCCGTTGCAGGTGTAACTCTACCGGCAACAGCAACCAACCTGATTGCTAGCTCTGATCAAACAAAAATCACGTGGGATAAAGCGCCTTGTCGTTTTTGTGGTACGGGCTGTTCGGTACTAGTAGGTACTCAAAATGGTAAAGTGGTTGCGACTCAAGGCGACCCAGAAGCACCGGTAAACAAAGGCCTTAACTGTATCAAAGGCTACTTCCTTTCAAAAATCATGTACGGTAAAGACCGTCTTGAGACTCCTCTACTTCGTATGAAAGACGGTGAGTTCCATAAAGATGGTGATTTCGCACCCATATCTTGGGACAAAGCGTTCGACGTAATGGCTGAGAAATGGAAAGCATCTCTTAAGAAGAACGGTCCAACAGGTGTTGGTATGTTCGGTTCAGGCCAGTGGACAGTGATGGAAGGCTACGCAGCCGTTAAGATGATGAAAGCGGGTTTCCGTTCAAACAACATCGATCCAAACGCTCGTCACTGTATGGCTTCAGCGGTAGGCGCATTCATGCGTACTTTCGGTATCGATGAACCAATGGGTTGTTACGATGACTTTGAACATGCAGACGCATTCGTACTGTGGGGTTCAAACATGGCAGAAATGCACCCAGTACTATGGACTCGTATTACAGACCGTCGTCTAAGCCACCCACACGTTAAAGTAAACGTACTGTCTACTTACTACCACCGTTCTTTCGAGCTTGCAGACACGGGTTACATCTTCGAACCTCAATCAGATCTAGCAATTGCTAACTTCATTGCTAACTACATCATTCAAAACGATGCAGTTAACTGGGACTTCGTGAACAAACACACGAACTTCAAGCAAGCAACGACAGACATCGGTTACGGCCTTCGTGACGATGATCCACTACAGAAAGCAGCAGCAAACCCTAACTCAGGTGAAATGACTGCTATCTCTTTCGAAGACTACAAAGCGTCTGTTGCTGAATACACAGTTGAGAAAGCGTCTGAAATGTCAGGTGTATCTCAAGAAGACCTTATCAAGCTGGCTAAGCAATATGCCGATCCAAACATCAAAGTAATGTCACTTTGGACTATGGGTATGAACCAACATACTCGTGGCGTATGGATGAACAGCCTTGTGTATAACATCCACCTTCTGACAGGTAAGATTTCTACTCCAGGTAACAGCCCATTCTCACTAACTGGCCAACCATCTGCGTGTGGTACAGCTCGTGAAGTTGGTACGTTCTCTCACCGTCTACCGGCAGATATGGTTGTTGCTAACCCTAAACACCGTAAGATTGCAGAAGACATCTGGAAACTTCCAGAAGGCACTCTAAATGGCAAGCCAGGTGCTCACGCCGTTGTTCAAGACCGTATGCTTAAAGACGGTAAGATCAACGCTTACTGGGTAATGTGTAACAACAACATGCAAGCGGGTCCAAACATCAACACTGAACGTCTGCCAGGTTACCGTAACCCAGATAACTTCATTGTTGTTTCAGACCCATACCCTACCGCTACTGCACAAGCAGCAGACCTTATCCTTCCAACAGCAATGTGGATCGAAAAAGAAGGTGCTTACGGTAACGCAGAGCGTCGTACACAAGCATGGTACCAACAAGTGAAAACTGTAGGTGAAGCTAAATCTGACCTATGGCAAATCATGGAGTTCTCTAAGCGCTTCACTATTGAAGAAGTTTGGGGTGAAGAACTGGTTGCGAAAATGCCTGAGTACCGTGGCAAAACCATGTACGACGTGCTTTACAAAAACGGCAATGTTGATGCATTCCCACTGTCTGAAGCTCAAGAGCTTAACGACGATGCACAAGCTCAAGGTTTCTACGTTCAAAAAGGTCTATTCGAAGAATACGCAGCCTTTGGTCGCGGCCACGGTCACGATTTAGCACCATACGATCGCTACCACCAAGTTCGTGGTCTACGTTGGCCTGTTGTTGACGGTAAAGAAACACTATGGCGCTTTAAAGAAGGTTCAGATCCATACGCTAAGAAAGGTTCTGATTGGGACTTCTACGGCAAGCCAGATGGTAAAGCACTGATCATCAATGCACCATACGAAGCGCCACCTGAAGTACCAAACGATGAATACGATATGTGGCTATGTACAGGTCGTGTTCTTGAGCACTGGCACACAGGTACTATGACTCGTCGTGTACCAGAACTTTACAAAGCAGTACCGGATGCACTTTGTTACATCCACCCTGCGGATGCTAAAGCTCGTGGTCTTCGCCGTGGTGATGAAGTTCTTATCGAAAACAAACGTGGCGAAGTACGCGTTCGTGTTGAAACTCGTGGTCGTAACCGTCCACCACAAGGCTTGGTATTCGTACCATTCTTTGATGCAAGAATTCTGATCAACAAGTTGATCTTGGATGCAACGGATCCTCTGTCTAAACAGACGGATTACAAGAAGTGTCCAGTTAAGATCACTAAGGTCGCTTAAGGACAATATGTTCTTACCACTTAGCTCGTAGATCTGACGTATTTAATATTGCGACTACTTTTTTCGTTACTTTCTGAAAGAAGTAGTCCACTCAAAGAATTAGCCTTTAGGCGGAGAAATTAACCATGAAAAAACTGATTACTGCCCTACTATCAGCTGGTCTTTTGCTAGCTGGTGCAGTTCAAGCTGAAGCTGAGCTGGATAACCCAGGCGGCATTGGTGGCGTAGAATCTCTACGTGGTGCAAGTGAACTTGAAGCAACTCGCGCAGCAGATGACTTCAAAAAGTTCCCTCGTGACCAAGTACTTGAGAGTGACTACGTATACCAACCACCTCTAGTGCCTCATACTATTCGTAGCTATGAAGTTTCTCTTAACGCTAACAAGTGTCTTTCTTGCCACAGCTGGAAAAACGCGAAAGAAATGGGTGCTACTAAAGTGAGTGTAACTCACTACATGAACCGTGAAGATGCGGTACTTGCAGATGTATCACCTCGTCGTTACTTCTGTCTACAGTGTCACGTACCTCAAGCTAATGCTAAGGCACTAGTTGAGAACGAGTTCAAACCTGTAGATTCACTGCGTTAATCGTAGCCGGACTGTAAGAGAGGCTATATATGATAAAATTACTTAAAGCGTTTTGGAAAAGACTAGCGACCCCAAGTAAAGCAGCGGTAGGCGTTGTATTATTTTTGGGATTCTCTGGTGGTCTTCTGTTCTGGGGTGCATTCAACACGGGTATGGAGGCAACCAACACGGAAGAATTCTGTTCTGGCTGTCACGCACCTATCGTTGCTGAAATCCAAGAAACAATCCACTACTCTAACCGCTCTGGTGTTCGTGCTATCTGTTCAGACTGTCACGTACCTCATGAATGGACAGATAAGATTGTTCGTAAGGTTCAAGCATCTAAAGAACTGTATGCACACTTCATTGCGAAAACCATCAATACTGAAGAAAAGTTCAAAGCACGTCGTGCTCACCTAGCGGAACGCGAATGGGCTCGATTGAAAAAGAACGATTCACTTGAGTGTCGTAACTGTCACCAGTTCGATTACATGGATTTCTCTGAACAAAGCCCACGTAGTGCTAAACAGCACTCGACAGCACTGGCTTCTGGCGAAAAAACGTGTGTAGATTGCCACAAAGGTATCGCACATAAACTACCAGACATGCACGGCGTTGAAGGCTGGCAATAAGGAACTATTGAATGAGTACTTTAGAGAACGTAATTTGGCATATCCTAGGTTACAGCGCTATGCCAGTTATCATTCTTGGTGGCTTCGCAGGTGTTGCAGCCGTATCTCTTTGGATTTTATCTATGGGTAAAGACAAAGAAATCGATTAGAAATCGAAATTGCTTCAACTTATACCAGTTATTTTTGAGATAAGTTGACACTAAAAAGCCACTGAATTCAGTGGCTTTTTTATTGTCTATAACTTTTCCGTAAACAATCCCTTGCCAAAACATCCGCCGTTCCGGCGCTATCTTAACAACTCTACCCTCTCTAGTTGCTCTACTAGCTCTTCAGAACCACTTCCAGTTTGAGCAGTTCTCTCATTTCACCTCCAATTTACTTGGGGTTAGGTATATCTACAGATAAATACCTTGGAGTGAGACACCATGACCACAAATCATCCCCTAACCACGCTATTTCTATTGGGTAGTCTTACCTCGCTCACTGGCTGCGCTTCTTCATCGCCAGCACCACAAGCCAGTTTAGACAACACGATTGAGATTCCCGAACAATGGGGAAGCACTCAACGATACGTCAACACGACAATGTCGACACAATTGCTCTCGCTATTCAACAATCAAGCTCTCGACGAGTTGGTCAAAGAGGCTCTAAGCAATAACCACGACCTACATAAAACAGCGCTTCGATTACAACAAGCCGAACTATTAGCCAAGCAAAGCGACCAGTACCTTCAACCGACATTAAGTACAGGTTTCCAGGCTTCTAGACAAAAAACGAATCAGATTGAGAACAATCACAAACTGTCTCTGGATCTAAGCTGGGAGTTTGACGTTTGGGGACGCTTAGCCGATGCAGCAAGCGCTGCTAACGCGAAACAACAGGCAACGCAACTCGATTATGTTTACGCACAAAACTCACTTGCAGCTCGCGTAATAGAGGCTTGGCTTGATATCGCTTACCGAGCGCGAGTGATAAGAGTCGAGCAACACTGGTTACAAAGCCTTTCAAATACTGAAGACATTGTACTTGAGCAAGTGCTCGATGGGTTTAAAGAACAAGCAGACCTCGACACAGCACGAGCTGCAACATCTAGAGTGAGGGCAAGTTTGGCCGCCAAAGAACAAGATCAACTTATTGCAATCAGAGGCCTTAATACCTTGCGAGGAAAGAGCGACGCGCAGCTTAACCAAACCATTTTCACGATCCCAGAAGTCGAAGCTCCACCATTACGTCTCCCTGGAGAAATGATTGGTTCACGCCCTGACCTCCTTGCCGCTTACCAACAAGTCCTCGCTGCCGACAAAAGCGCAGCGATGGCTTACAAAGATCTGCTGCCTAAGTTCACGTTCTCAGCCTCAGTTTATCGTAGCGGTACATCACCAAGCCAGCTTATCGACAACCCTTCACTATGGAATCTTATCGGGGGGATCAGCGCACCTATTTTTGACCAATCATCCCTACAGACCCAAGCCAAAATCGCTCAACTTCAAGCAGAAGAAAGCTTTGTCGACTACCAAAAGAAACTATTGATTGCCATCAGTGAGGTAGGAAATGCACTAGACAAAGAGTTCTACCTCAAACAACAAGAACAGCATTATCGAGATGCTTTTACATTCTCCAAGGCTAGTATGAAAAACTATCAGAATCTCTATCAAGAAGGTGCCAGTGACGTGTTGGCACTACTTATCGCCCAACAATCTATCTACCAATCTAAAATTCAATTGCTTGATACTCAGCGTACTCGGCTCTCAAACAGAATTACCTTAGGGTTAGCATTAGGGATGGGGGTTTAAACATGAAAGAAGCACTTGTTACGGTTCTAGGTTTACTCAGTGTGGTGGCAACCGCAATGTACGTCATGAAGGCAATCCCCGAAGAAACCGCGCAGGCATTGGAAGCCCAGTCTAGCCAGTATATTAATGTCACAACGATCGACATTACCGCAGGCCAACACCACTCCACCATTGAAGGTTATGGAGAGGTTATCCCAGAAGAAACTTTAACACTCACGAGTCAGGTATCGGGTGTGGTGCTTTGGAAAGAGAACTATTTCAAATTGGGCGAACAAGTATCTAAAGGCGATCTTCTACTTCGCATTGACGATTCAAGTTACAAAGTACTACTCGCTAACGCGAAAAAAGACCTTGCCAACGCACAGCTTGCGTTTCTTCAAGAACAACGCAAGCATCAACGTGCACAAAAAGAGTGGAAAGCCTCAGGTATGGCAGAAGCGCCAAGCCCTTTAGCTCTGCGAGAACCACAGTTTAAAGCAGCAAAGGCACAGTTAAATGCCACACAACAAGCCGTTGAAGACGCAAAACAGCAACTTGCCAAGACTAGTGTCCATGCCCCATTTGACGGCATTGTCAGCCAAAGCAGCGTCACCACAGGCAGTGTCGTAGAGTCTGGAACTTTATTAGGCCAAATCAAGTCAATTGAAACCGCTGAAGTGCATCTAGCGCTCACTGAAGATGATTGGCAACAACTCCCAACCAAGCTAAGCACACTGTCGGTAATCCTACAGTCCGAATCACATCCTAGAGAGCAATGGGTGGCACAAGCCAGCAGCCTTTCATTGCTCGTTGATCAATCAACACGCATGAGAAATCTCATACTAAAAATCAACGCCCCTCTTGAACAGCCAAAGCCTTTGCTGCTTGGGAGTTTTGTGCGAGTCACGATTCAAGGTAAAACCTATTCTAATAGCTTTATGGTGTCCTCCTCCTCCATCACTGCGGACGGCAATATTTGGTATGTCAAAGAAGGAGTACTTCATAAGCATAAGACTCAAACACTGTTTCGAGATGTCGATGCAATCGGCTTTGAACGAGACAACCTCGATAAACAAATCGATCTGGTTTTAAAGCCCTTGTCTAACTACGTGGCAGGGATGAACGTATTAGCACTCTCAGATAGCCCTCAAGATACTTTGCAGGGAAAACTTGCATCAAATAATAGTAACTCACTTGGTGTTATTGGAAATATGTCACTCCAAGAGGTGAATGATGGACAATAACCAAAAGGCTCAAGGTGTCATCGCTTGGTTTGTTCATAACCCTGTTGCCGCAAATCTATTAATGGTTCTGATCTTGGTGGCTGGTGGTTTTGCTGCTATCCAATCGCGGGTAGAGAGCTTTCCATCACTGCCTCCGACCAGTATTACGGTCAGTGTCGAATATCAGAGTGGTTCAGCCCGTTCAGCTGAAGAAAGTATTGCGATAAAGATTGAAGATGCAGTGCAAGGTGTGGATGGCATCAAACAGATAGCCAGCAGCTCTGATAGTGACGGCGTAACGGTCACCATAACTAAGTCGAGTGGCTATTCACTCGAAAAGCTACAGCAAGATGTAAAAAGTGAGGTTGATGCGATTGGTGACTTGCCAAGTGAAGCTAAAAAGCCAGTCATCACACGGCAAGCCGACCTTGAAGATGTGATATCTATTAACCTGTTTGGTGATGTACCTATCGATGCATTACAGAGTTATTTAGACGAATTGCGAAACAAACTTTTAGACTCGCCTTTAATACAGAAAGTTGACTATATTGGACGAAAGACTCAGCAGGTATCGATCGAAGTTGATGAGGCCAAGTTACAAGCTTTCAATCTCACTATGGACCACATCGTCAGCCAAATTCGGGCGGAATCGTTAACTCAAACCGCCGGTGAGCTTAAAGGTTCTCAGGGAACGTTAGTTCTCAAAACCGACCAACAGCACCGCAGTGCGACAGAGTTAGCTAGCTTGCCAATTAAGCGAACCGCCGGAGGACAAACCATACTATTGTCCGACGTTGCACACGTTGAACTAGGGTTTGATGACGACGGTAGCATTACTCGTTACAACGGCCAACCATCTGTGGGCTTAACGGTGAAAATGTACGGTCAATCAAACATAAACCTGCTTGCACAAGAAACCAGGTCAATTGTTGATGCTTACCAGTTAACACTGCCGAGCGGTATAAACCTCACACAATGGAATGATCAAAGTGAGCCTATTACGCATCGTTTGTCTTTGCTACTTAAAAACAGCGCTCAAGGTATTGCCCTCGTTGTTATTTTACTGGCTCTACTTTTAAACATACGCGTTGCTTTCTGGGTTGCCGTTGGCCTGCCCGTGACTTTTGCTGGTGCAATGGTACTTATGGGTGATTCTTTCTTTGGGCTCACCCTTAATGAATTAACCACCTTTGGTTTCATCATGGCACTCGGTATTGTGGTTGATGATGCAGTTGTCATCGGAGAGAGTATTTACGAGCAAAGAGAGAAACACGGAGCTTCTGTTGAATCAACCATCGCTGGCGCGCAAAAAGTGGCGACGCCGACTACATTTGGTGTGCTGACGACCATTGTCGCTTTTATGTCTCTCAGTTTAGTCGAAGGGGAACTCGGAAAGATCTTTGCACAATTTGCCATGGCCGCGACTTTCTGCCTGATTTTCTCTCTCATTGAGTCCAAATTAATTCTCCCCGCTCACCTTGCTCGAGTCAAAATGGAACCGGGTTCTGCACGTGGTATTCCCGCCGTATGGCATTATGTTCAGCAGCGTATTCTACGTGGTTTCAAGTACATCACTTGGCATATATATAAGCCCTGTTTGCAGCTGGTTTTACGTTATCGCTATGCTGTAATTTGTGGCTTTGTCTCCCTGTGTATTCTGATTAGCGGCTCTCTAATAACTGGTAAGCTTAAGTCCGTATTTTTTCCCGAGATTTCGAACAACTTCATCACCATAGAGCTCGCCTTCGAAGAGGATGCTGGCTACGGGTTAGTGCAACGTCAAACACTTAAAGTCGAACAAATGGCCGCTTCATTGAATGATTCACTGATGAGCCAATATGGGCTGTCTGTAGCACCGATCCAAAGTGTTTTGGTAGAAACCACCAATAGCAGTTCACAAATCATTGTTGGCCTATCGGGTAACGCTCAACGTCCCATTAGTGCAGGTGCTATCGCGAAAGAGTGGCAATCTGTGATTCCGTTACTTGAAGGAATCGACAGTGCCAATTTCCTAGCTGACATGATCAGCGACAAAGCAATCAGCATAGAATTAAGAAGCCAAAATGAAACAACAATAAGTAACGCGACTCACGAACTGACTGAACATCTCAGTCATGTACAAGGTGTACATGGGATAAAAAGCAGCCTCGCGAATACGCAAGCTCAAGTGGATATTAGCGTAAACGAGTCGGGGCTCGCGATGGGACTCACTACAGCAAACCTCCTACAACAGCTCAACATGGCCTATCAAGGTTATGAAATTCAGCAATATCAACAGGGTTCGCATGAAATAAAGGTCAAAATTCAATATCCACACTCAAAAAGGCAAACGCTGGATAACCTGAAATACGCTCAAGTTCGTTTAGGCAATGGCAAGTTGGTCCCACTCAATGCGGTGGCCAATATCTCCACTCGATATGTGTCGAAAAACATTGAACGAATCAACCGCAACAGAGTCAATGTGATAACAGCCGATGTTGATAAAACAATCGCCTCTCCGGAGGACATCATTAATAATCTCGACGGGCACCTGTTTAAAGAGTTACAGAAAAAGTATCGAGATCTCAACATTGTCCTTTCAGGGCAACAGCAAGAGCAAGAACAAATATCAAATTCACTTTATAGCGTATTTGCTATCGCTCTTATCGGCATCTACGCGTTGCTCGCGATACCACTCAACTCATATTTTCAGCCTCTGTTGATCATGTGCACGATTCCATTTGGTATTGTGGGAGCCTTGATGGGACATCTAATTCAAGGGATCCCCATTAGTGTACTTTCTCTATTTGGAATGCTTGCATTAACTGGGGTTGTCGTGAATGACAGTCTGCTGCTGATTTCCCGATTTAATACCAAGATAACAAGCGGTGACACAGTATACGAAGCGTTAATAGAATCAGGAACAGGACGTTTAAGAGCAATTGTTTTGACTTCTGCGACCACGTACTTTGGGTTAGTGCCATTATTATCAGAAACCTCGCCTCAAGCTCAGTTTTTGATACCAGCAGCTACATCGATGGGGTATGGGATATTATTCGCAACCGTTATTACACTTATCTTAGTGCCTGTTTTACTAATGGTTCAAGAAGACATCAAGCAGCTGTATCACAACATCATCACCCAACGCTCAGCTTCATTTATTGAGGTCAACAAGAATGAAATCTAATTTATCTATCAATGTGTTACTGGTTGAAGATGACAAGGAGCTCGCAGCTTCGGTTGCCGAGTTTCTCGAATTTGAAGATATCCAATGCGATCATGCCTATAACGGGTTGAGCGGGTTTACACTCGCCAAACAAAATCATTACGACGTCATCCTCCTCGATCTTATGTTACCTAAAATTGATGGCTTTACAGTCTGTGAAAGACTTCGAGATAACGGGGACGACACGCCTATTTTGATGCTAACAGCAAAAGATACACTGCAAGACAAAGAAGCGGGATTCAATGCAGGCACCGATGATTACTTGATCAAACCGTTCGCAATGAAAGAACTCGCTTTACGCATCAAAGCACTCTCCAAGCGCAGAAGTAGTCAGCCTAAAAAACTGATACAAGGAGACTTAACTTATGACCTTAAAAACCAAAAAGTCTCTAGGTCAGGCCAAACATTAGATCTAAACAGATTAAATTTAATATTGTTAGAGCTGCTTATGAGACGTAGTCCAAATGTAGTCAGCAAAAGAGAGATTGAGGAGTGCTTATGGCCAAATGATGCGCCAGAAAGTAACAACCTCAAAGTCCAGGTTTATCAACTAAGGCAAAAAATTGATAAGCCGTTTGAAACTAAGTTGATCGAAACCTTGGTTGGCCAAGGAATTAGAATAAAAGGGCAATCATGAGTATAAAAAAGAGCTTCCCGATTCGAAGCCATTTAACCTCTTTTTTCATGGGAATATCACTACTCACGGTCGTTTTGTTTGGTGAACTGTTAATCCGTCACTTCGAATATGGCTTAGAAGACTCCGTCAAAATGCGATTGGTCAGTGAATGGTTGAATTATAACGAAGCACGGACTTCAAACCCTGATGCTGAATTGCCAAATTCCTATGTAGTTTCATTTTATTATGACCAACTACCTGATGTTCAAATAGATGGTGTTAATATATTTCAAGGGATAACACTTACAGACAATGAGTTCACAGTCGTTTTTGTCGATGAAACAGTAACTAGCGACATCAAGAAAGAAGCGGTCGTAGGTATTTATCGCTTTACTCTCGATAGCGGCCAAGCGGTATACGGAATTGCGAAGTACGACTACCGATTGATTGGACAGACAATGGATATTTGGATTGATCACCGCTTTAGCTTGATTGTTTACATTGCGTGCGGGTACATATTTTTTATTGTCATAGCACTTTGGTTGTATAGCTATCGAGTCGGAAAAAAAACCGAAAAACTGGTCGAATGGTCGGAGAGTGTTTCAAACGATTTATTGGCTAACCCAGCTCCCAACTTCAAATTCAGTGAATATAACCGAGTCGCTCTTTATCTAGAAAAAGCACTGCGTAAAAACGCACAATTGGTAGAAAGAGAACAGCGTTTTCTATCTCATGCTAGCCACGAACTAAGGACACCTATTGCGATCATTAGAGCGAATATGGAAATATTGGAACGCGTCTCCCTACCCTCTGAATTACAACGCCCAATAGGCCGTATCGACCGAGCAAGTATCAACATGCAACAAATTACTGAAACCATGCTCTGGCTAGCCAGAAAGAGTGATACACCACCAAATCAGAGCCCAGTGTCAGTGGTCGATTTATTGAATAACTTAATAGAAGAGTTAGAATATTTAATTCAGGGGGAAGACATCGATATCATTCGTGACTACGCTCTCGCCCCCACAGCTCAACTTCCTGAAACACCGATTCGAATTGTAGTTGGTAACCTCATTCGTAATGCTTTCCAATACACACATAGCGGCACGATCTATATATCTTTTGAGCAAAATAGCATAGTAATCAAGAATATCAACACTCAAGTGCTAGATATACAATTTCAAGATAGCTTTGGCCTTGGGCAGGATTTAACTGAAAAAATATGTAAGAAGCTCGGGTGGCACCTCGAAGCCGAGAAAATAGAAGGAGGTTTACTGGCTAGACTCCACTTACCAGTCGTTCACAAATCGAATACCAACACGTAGCTTTGTATTATTCTTCACTATTAAGTTTGAAGCTAAGCCAATAGTTTTCATTCATCGTCACCTGAGTTTGAAGCTTCGTTATTCAAATGCAGTGACAGTTACGTTACAAAAAAGGGCTAGCAAACATGCTAGCCCTTTGAATAATCGAAAATCGGTTGTCAATAGCTTAGAAGTGGTAGCTCGCGCCAACGCCCATAAAGTATCCACTCGTATCATAGAACGCGATATTCGAATTATTATTAGAATACCCGGCTAGCGCGTTAAAGCCCCAGTTTTCCCACCCCATAAAGTCCATATATTCATAGCCGAGCGTTAAGCTATATTCATTATCTTCACGTGTTTTTTTAAAGACAGGGTTAGACGCATCATATGAGCTATAACTGTAATCCGCGTTCACCGAAAATGCATGGTCGTTAATTCTCTTAAGGTAAGTCAACGAGCCAGAATAGCGAGAGAAGGAAACCGCATCACCATCTGCAAGGTGTTTTTGATAAGAGAAAGAGGGCTCGATGAAAGAAGTTTCAGTAATTGGCATTCCCATAGAGAGACTTGCATAATAACCTTTAGCGTCACGCTGAAGTACGTTGGTTGGTACTCCTAGGTGAAAGCCTGACTTCTCATTTTTAATATCTTGCTTGTAGACAGCAAAATCGCCAGCTAGACCGATATCTAAGAAATTATCTAGCTGCAAACGGAAGGTATCGCCGGAAATATCGGTTTTGGTCCTTGCTGTATTGGCTATAAACGGGTCTTCCCATACTTCACCATTTGCAATAGTCGGAAGATAAGAGAACGACACACTCGATTCGTTGCCGTATTCCAATGTGTAACCAAATTCAAGTGCAAGAATGCCTTCGATGATATCGCCACGCGATGTACCCATAAACACCTGTTGGTCGTTATCGGCACCAAAGGTATAACGTAGCTGCCCTAATGGCACAACAAGTGCGCTCGATTCTGAATCTCCCTTACTATTCAAACTGCCTTTTTTAACAGAGTCTGAGTCATCTGTTTCACTACCAAATCCGACCAAAAGCCCAACTTCTCCTCCCCAACCTGGTTTATCAAGCTCAGCCAATACATTTGCACTAAACAAAATCCCTATAGGCAATAACATGCGGTAATTCATCGCAACCTCTCCTTATAAAAGTTGCTGATAGTTTGCTGATATGAAGGTAAATACGAGGTGAATAGAAGAGACCCTTTTGGCTTAAACATACAGCTTGGATATGCAACAGTAACAGTTCAGTATAAAGCGGTTGGTCCTGAGTCTCGAAAACGAGGGGGAGTACTGCTAAACGAAGAGATTAGAAAAAATAGAATAGTTAGGAGGTAAAGGTTGATGCTCAACTTGACGCATCAACCATGAACAAGCCGCAAGTTAAGCTTGGTTTTTTGAAGCTTCTGGATCGACGTTCTCTTTATCAACCTGCTCTTGATCGACAATCGGCAGCACCTGTTTTACATAGTTGCCTGGTGCTTTGCCTATCACAGGATTAAGCTCTGAACCTTGATTGAAAGGTTCGATTTTTTCGTCAGTTTCAAAACCTTGTAACCACTGATTCCAATGTGTCCACCAAGACCCCTCATTATGAGTCGCATTAGTTAGCCACTCGTCCGCCGAGTCGTCTAGGTTATCATTCAGCCAGAATCCGTACTTGTTCTTGTCTGGATGGTTAACAATACCCGCAATATGACCAGACTCGCCCAGCACGAACGTCTTGTTGCCACCGGTATTCAAGGCACCACGGTAAGTCCCCTGCCACAAGGCAATATGATCTTCTTTGGCTGAAATGAAGTAGCTTGGTATTTTTATCTTATTGAGATCAATCCAAACACCGCCCACTTTCACGCCTTTGTCTTGAACCAGTTTGTTTTCAAGATAAAGCTCTCGCAGCAAGAAGTTATGACACTTGGCCGCCACGTTTGTGCTGTCACTGTTCCAGTACAGAAGATCAAACTCCATCGGGCTGCTGCCTTTGAGGTAGTTATCAATGTAGTAGTTCCAGTACAGACTGTTTTCACGAAGCAAACTGAACGTCACACTCAACGAGCGACCATCCATATAGCCCTTGCCATCGTTCTGCTTCTCAATCGCATTAATGATCGTTTCGTTGATATACGCACCCACCTCTCCCGGCTGCGAGAAATCCAACAAGGTGGTAAAGAACGTCGCTGTTTTAATACGTTTCTTCATGCGTTTTGCAGCGTAGTAAGCTACCGTCGAAGCCAACACCGTGCCGCCAATACAGTAACCCGCCGCATTGATTTGCTCTTTACCTGTGATGTCTTCAATCGCAGCAACGGCTTTAACCACGCCTTCCGTGACATAATCACCAAACTCAGTGTCTTTCTGCGCTTCACCTGGGTTGCGCCAAGACATCATGAATACGCTATGTCCTTGCTCAAGTAACCAGCGCACCATCGAGTTCTTCTCACGAAGGTCAAGAATGTAGTACTTATTGATGAACGGCGGAACGATCAACAAAGGCGTCGCGTTAACCTGCGGTGTCTTTGGATGATACTGAATCAGCTCAAACAGCTCGTTTTGAAAGACAACATCACCTTCAGTGTTCGCAACATCTACACCCAATCGGAAAGCGTTGTTGTTTGTCATGCGGATCTTGAGTATATCGGCGCTTGCTTCAACGTCTGCTTGTAACTGTTCTAACCCATCGAGAAGGTTTTCACCATTTCGCTCAAGCGTCAGTTTCATCAACTCTGGATTCGTTGCAATAAAGTTGCTTGGAGAAAGTGCATTGATTGCCTGACGAGAAAAGAACGCCACTCGCTCTTTGGTTTTTTCGTCAATACCTTCTATCGAGTTGATGGTGTCGATATAGCTTTTACTGAATAACAAATAGGATTGTTTGATAAAGCTGTAGAACGGGTCGTTTTTCCACGCTTCATCAATAAAGCGCTTATCGCTGCGGTCTTCTGAGATAACACTCTCGGTGTTGCCCATCAGCGCGGCATTCTGCCAGATCTTAAGTTGCTGTTCCCACCATTGAGATTGTAACTGAAGCAGAACGGCGGGTTGGTTGGCGGCTTGCTCGAAGATTTTTGATGCATCATCAAAGTTCAATTCTTGCATCGCTTGGTTTAGGGGAGATTGCGCGGCTTCCTTGTTTTGTTCAAAGCTTTCCCACCATTGCTGGTTCGTTTGTTGAAGTTTAACAAGGTAGTCCGAAAAGAAGTGTTGAAACATAACATGACTCCAATAATCGGAAAATCGCCACCGAGCCTCACAGTAAATACTGCGCTAACTCGATGGCGATTAAATTTATGCAGGTGTAACTGTTTTCAAGTTTTCAGTTGTTAGTGTTTCAACATCTTCTTTGAACTCTTTTGCAGCAGCTTGCATTTTTGAGCTATCACTCATCATCTGTTGAGACAATTGAGTTAGCGCTGCTAGTTGCTGGCTGTTGAACGCCGTTAGGCTAGTCACGTCTTTGATTTCAGTCACTGCTTTCATTTGCGCAAGACCCATGTTCGTGTAAGTCTGCATTGCATTCATTTGCAGTTCTGTCATCGTTTGGACGTTCTTTGCAACCAACTTGTTGAACTTTAAGTACGGTTCAAATTGCTTTTCAGTTTGGTCAGTAATTGTTTTGAAAATATCCGTGTACATAAGTAACTCCTGATGAATACATAGTTTAATAAATTTGTGTCACTATCGTTTCAGCCAACGCTCATCGATTAACTCACGATGCTTTGAAAAGCTGATCCGATATTTAAGCTTGCTACCGATATATCAGGCTCTAACCTTCAATACCTTTTAGCAAAACAGCGGTTCCCATTCCTCCACCCACACAGAGTGAAGCAACGCCATAAGTCGTTTTCTGTTCAAGCATTTCATGGATGAGTGAAACAATAATTCGATTACCTGACGCACCTAAAGGGTGGCCAAGTGCGATTGCACCACCATTCACATTGACCTTTGGCTTGAACTCATCAAGTGGTAAGTCATGCTGCTCTGACAACTGGTACATTACGCCAAGAGCTTGTGCTGCAAACGCTTCATTCAATTCAAACAAATCTACTTCTTCTAGAGTGAGATTCGCTTTATCAAGCGCTTTAGAAACCGCTTCTACTGGTCCTAGCCCCATAATCTTTGGGTCCAAACCTGACTGTGCGTAGCTGGTCAGTTCCACTAAAGGTGTTAAACCATATTTCGCTACCGCCGACTCAGACGCTAAGATGATTGCACTCGCGCCATCATTGATGCCCGAAGCGTTACCTGCC
>NZ_JBFRRH010000163.1:32345-32535 GCF_041472995.1 Vibrio sp. 10N.261.46.A3
GCCCGAAGCGTTACCTGCCGTAACAGACCCTTCACGGTCAAAGGCAGGGCGAAGCTTTTGCAGACCTTCGAATGTCGCGTCTGACTTCGGATACTCATCGGTATCAAAAGTGACGGTTTGTCTGCGCTGCTTAACTTCTACAGGCACGATTTGCTCATTAAACTTACCCGCTTCAATCGCAGCAACGGCT
>NZ_JBFRRH010000164.1:0-2240 GCF_041472995.1 Vibrio sp. 10N.261.46.A3
AAGATATGATCAAGAGACAGCTGCTGATGATTTGAAAGATAAGATTCATATTGTCCGTAAAGTACGAAATAAAATAGTCCATGATGGCTATAAAGCTACGCCAGATGAATGCAGTGAGTCACTGAAAATATGTGATGAAGCATTTAGTTTCATCGACTCAAAAATATAACAAGCATTTAAGAGTGATTCCCAACGCTTGGCATTTTTCATTCCATCGTTGGGTTTTGTGTTTACGGTGGTATGGTTAGGTTTAGTGGTCGCGTTGCTCACACCTTAATGCGGCGTTATATTGCAAAGAGGTTTATATGTCTTCTCAGAATGAAGTAGAGTTAATTAAAATCTATAAAGCCGCGCAAGAAAAGTATATCTACTTTTTGATGGCTGCAGCTGGTTCAGGAATTGGTTTTGCTATTGTTCAGACTAAAGTGGAAAAATTAGCTGTCCACCATTCTTTGTGGGGAATATCAGTTGCTTTGTGGGCACTCAGTTTTCTGTGTGGCTTACAGTTTGTCGAGCACTTAAATAGTAGTACCTTTCAAAATGCAAATTATCTTGGTTTCAAACGAGATCTCGCAAAGTGTGCTGATGAGAGAAGAGAAGCCCTAGAAAATGAAGGGAGCGAAGCGTATCAAAATCGTATGGAAAGTCATCAGAAATCCATGAATTTCTACGGAAAGTGGCAAATGTATCTCTTGCTTTCTGGCGCTTTAGCTTACATCGTATGGCATGTTTTCCGTATGTATGCAGCAACAATATAACAAGCAATTTAAGAGGGATTCTGCCAACGCTCGGCGAATTTACTTCAAAGTTTGATCTGTGTGTACGGTGGCTTATTTTCGTTTTGTGTTATGTTGTCAGCCACTTAGCAGGGCGTTATATTTTCAGGAGGAAGGTTTGCATAAAACTTGGTTTTCAGGTAAAGATCCGCTATTTGAACGGCGAATTAAAATTGAACAACAACGCCAGAAAATAGACAGAATCAATAACTATTTTCTTAGTCATCCATCTATCTTAATAGCACTGATTAGTGGCTACGTTTCAATATGCGGATTTGCCATATTATTGATCGTATTTTATAAAGAGGGTGTCAATCTCATTGACTACGTTTCGGTTGGTGATTTTTTGTTCGGTGTGTTTGCAGTCGAATTTGCTGCTCCCCTGATTGCAATGGTATTAATTATATTATTTTGGGCATACCTCCGCTTGTCGAGAGTGTATTGGCGAAATCTTAAACTTTTCTGGACGTTAGTATTGTCTTATCTTGTTGTAGCTCCGGTGTTTCCAGCATACATTTGGTATAAACCAGCTTCCTTGTGTCAACCAGACAATCGAACATATTCGGTTATGTATAAACATCCAAATAACCAGAAAGAGACAGATCTGCTTTTAATAGCTAGTTTGTCGAATTATAAGGTGTTTAAAAGCCATGACCCAGGGTGCAATGTTAATTTTGGAGAGTATACCGACGATGACTTTAACAAAAAGTTTAAATTGGTCGTTATTCATGATAGTGCCATAGCAAAAATCGAATCGGTGTCAAAGAAAATATAACAAGCGTTTAAGGCAGATTCCCAACGCATGGCATTTTTCATTTCATCGTTGGGTTTTGTGTTTAAGGTGGTATGGTCAGGTTCAGTGGTGGCGTTGCTCACTACTTAACGCGGCGTTATAAGGAGGAAGATATGCGAAGAATTAGCTTTCATCGTCCAAAACAGAAAGTACGAAATCCAGAACGGCACATACGTGCCCTAAAAGTGTGGGCTGAAGAGTTTCGAGGTTATTATCCAGAGCGGGATGGTGAGCAATACACTAACTTCAAAATTTGGACACTTGATCGCTTAATCCAAGGTTCTAGTTCCAAGTTTGAGTGGCAGAAAGAGGCTTTAGAGCAGTTATTTATAGCCGCCAACCATATGGTTAATGCAAAGCCAAACAACGAAAAAGGTAAGTCTTGGGTAGCTGTACTTCTTTGTTATCCCAACCTTTTTTCTAGTGAAGTAACTGTGTTCTTTGACGAAACCTACTATAAGCGGTTTAGACCTGACGATGGTTTACTTACAGGTAGAAGTATTTTGGAAAAGTATGAGATTTCCGCAAATTTCGATTACATCGAGCAGGGTTACAAAGAAGACTGGGGTGATGAAAAAGAAAGTATAGAAGTTGAAATGTGGACAATAGGTGAACCCTCCTTATAACAAAGCATTTAGGAGGGATTCGCAACCCCTATCTGGCAGGGTAGT